>JAFGHN010000184.1 GCA_016930115.1 Spirochaetales bacterium
ACGTGGGAGCGCATGATCGAGTTCATCGCCACGGCTTCCCAGGCTATCGCGCCCTGCGGGAGCTCAAAAACCACTTCCTTGCGGAATACGGATTCTGCAAGCGTATCGTGCTCCGAGCCGACAAAGAGGTCCTGGAGCTGATCGAGCAGAGTGCCGGCCTGGCTTGTCAGCGTCGATATTGTTTTTTCATACGCAACGATGGTCCCCTTCAGCCGCTCGCCGTCATCGACCGAATGTTCGGTGTAATAACGCACGCCGATGATGTCCTGGGCGGCTGTCCCTGTCCAAAATGGATAATCGTACACTTCCGCCATTTCGTGGCTGTACACCACCACCGACGAGAACTCGGCGGCGGGATCGCTCACCGGATAGGCAAGTTCGGGGTAGTCAAGCGGCCCGAGGATGTCGAAGGCGGCAAATCCGTCTTCGGCAAGGCCGCCGTCGTTGAGATCGGGAGCATTCGGGAAGATCATCTTGACGATGGTTTCATACCTGACGCTTCCGTCGACAAAATGCATCTCCATGATAGTCCTGAACTTCTGGTCGCGGTTTCCATCGGCGTCGACAATCGGGTCGTCGATGGTCCAGGATCCGTCGGGGGTAGCGCTTCCCGGTGACTCGTCGCGGACATAGTATTCTTCTATGTAATAATCGATAACCGGATCGTCAACAGGATACTCGGTGGTGACCGTGATTTTGTAGACATCCGGCGCCACTCCCGAAGCATCCGCAATGACATAATCGGTGATGAGTCCGGGCTCCGGATAATCGTTGTAACTTCCCGTCGCAGCGTCGGCAAAGGGGATAGCCGCCGAGTACACCGGCACCGTCGCCTTGGCGGTGAGCCGTTTCTCCGTGGGCGGCATCCTGACGCTCAGTGTCTGCGGGTTCAACCCGCTCTTGTATTCCACCGCGAAAGTCTGCATAAAGGCGCCGTTGAAACCGTCGAATTCTGCGGCCGCAGGATTGAGCGCCGCGTTGGCCGCTTCAAGGACGGCCCGGTTTGATTCCAGCGCCTCGATAGCTGCCGAACCCTCCTCGGTCGGTGGTAATTCTTCTTCAGGGCCCCACAGCCATGCGCAACCGCCCAGCATCAGCACAACGAGGGCGGCACCAAAAAACAAGCAAATCTTCTTCATAACAACACTCCTCCTTCTGAAGAGTAAGAAACACGGCGAGCGCAAAAAGCGCAAACCTGATCAATATATCGCAACCGGGTGAAAAACCAATAAAAAACCCAAAATTCCGCTCACATTCGTTTCCTATTCCTAAATATACATCGGAAGGGACGCTATGTATGTTCAGTGATGTTTTTGTAGTGATCCGAATCCTGTTGAACTTACAGAAATTCAGCTTTCGGGGGACAAAAACTGGCTCCTAAGCGCTATTTTGTCGCCTTTTACGCGCTTGCCGGAGCGGTTCAACAGGATTCGGATCACTACATGATGTTTCGTTGCACAAAACAGGCGGGTCAGCGCCTGAACCGCGCGCGGTGCAACACCAGTACCGTCCGGAAAGTAACCAATGCGAGGATCACCAGGCCGCCTGACACCGCAAGCGGTGATGGGCGCTCGCCGATTACGAGGTACACCCAAACCGGATTCATGAGAGGTTCGACAAGGGTAACGACAGACAGGCTGAAGGCGGTGATCCGCCGTACCGCGTAGGTATAGGTGATTGAAGTGACGCCTTTTTGAATCAACCCGAGGAAAAGAATTCCAAGCATGCCCCGGGCGCCGGGCGCGGGGGCCGTGATTATAAAAGGAATCGAAATAACCGCGGTAATCAAATCGCTGAAAATAATGTTGTCTATCGGCCTTGACCCGCTGTTGAGCGAGTCGAGCCGCATGCAGACGGTGAATACGCCCAGGGAGAGGCCGCTGGCGACCGCGATGACGTTGCCCATCGTGCCCCCCGGACCAATTCTGTCCAGAAAGAAGAGGGCCATTCCGCCGAGGATCCCCCCAAGGATCAACCAATCGAACAGCCGGAGGGTTTCTTTCAACATAAAAACACTCAGAATCGCGACAAACGCCGGCGCCAGGTACTGAAGGAAGATCGCGTTGGCGGAGGTTGTCAGCTTATTTGCGATGACGAAAGTTGTCATTGCAAGGCAATATGAAACTGCCGCGCCCCAACCCGCCGGCGTCTTGGGAACGCTGAAACGCCGATTCACGGCGATAAGGAGTATGGCCGCGATGAGGCACCTGCTGCCGCTGATTGCAATCGGATGCCAGTCTATCAGCTTGATAAAGAGCCCGGAGGTGCTCCAAAGCACGGAGGTTCCGACGGCCGCCGAAAATCCCTTGAGCTGCTCATTCCGGCCGGGAATATCCGGCGGCGGTTTTACCATAGTTCGATGTAGGGGCCGCATTGCTTCATTCCACCGGCCGGTTTACCCGTTTCGCCTGTTGAAAATCAATGTTGAAACCGAAAGGAACAGCGCGGGGACAAGCACCCCTGCCAGAGCACAATAGACCAGGATGTTCAGCGATGCGCCAAAGGCAAGCGGAAGAAGCAGGGCCCCTGTGATCTGGTTTCCCAGATATGCGGCAAGAATCGCCGAAACGGCGACCGAATTCATAACAACTCCAAAGAATACGCCCACAGAACACGCAACCGCGATCCCGGTAAGGGTCATGAGCAGGCTCTCAGCATTCTGTCTTACAAACGTAGAAGATGAGAGATTGCCGGAAAGCGCCTCTATGACAATACCGAGCAAAACGCTCAAGAGAACGGCGACAAACAGGCTGCTGAAGGCTGCCAGGAACTTCGCAATGAGAAGGTCCCTTCTCTTCACGGGCCTCACAAGGAACAGATCGTACACACCTTTTCCGCGTTCGCTGGTTATGGTGGTGCTGAGAAGCACCGTGGCCACCGTGCCGCCTATGCTGGACAGAAGGATAGCCACGAGAGTAAGAAGCGGCAGCCCCTCCGCATCAGGCCTGAAGTACCTGAATGCCACCGAGAGAACCGGAAGCCCGACCCAAAGGGCCACGGTTACTTTTGAGCGGGAGAAACCTTTGAGCTCATCCAAATACAGAATCTTTAGAGCCATGAAGAGTTCCCTCCGGTGAGAGAAAGATAGACTTCCTCCAGACTTGGGGATTCATGGATAAACGACCGGATGGTCATCTGTTGCTCCAGGAGGGCGCATTGAATCTGCCGGGACATCGCGTCGAGATCGACGCCGGTCCTCAGGTGGACCCGCACGGTATCACTGCCGGTGGCATGTACCCGCTCGACGCCGTCCATAGCCTTCAGAATGCGTTGCGTACCTTCGCCTGAATCGGTCTCAATCTCGAACACGAGACCAATCCGGTATTCATTACGCAAATCACGAATGGTGCCGGCTTTCAGCAGTTCCCCATTATGGATTATGCCGATCCGATCCGCCACGTCCTCTACGTCGCTTAAGATGTGAGAGGAAAGCAGGATAGTCGTGCCTTGGTCCCGAAGCTCCCGCAGCAGTTTCTTCACATCAAAACGGCTTGCCGGATCAAGGCCTGAAAGCGGTTCATCAAGTATAAGCACGCGCGGATCATGCAGGAGCGCCTGGGCGATTCTCAGCTTCTGGATTGTGCCCCCTGAAAGATGAACGATCTTGCGCTTCCGATGTTCCTCGAGCTTGAAGCGATGGAGAACCTCTTCGATTTTCGCTTCCCGGCTGGCCGCGTCGACGCCGGACAACTTTGCAAAGGTGTTCAAGGCATGATCGACGGTCCGCCATTCCTGAAATCCCGCGTTTTGAGGGACGTAGCCGGTCAACGCCTGTGCCTGCATGCGGGAATGTTTGAGCGATAGCCCCGCAATTGAGACATCGCCCTCAAATGAAGTGATGAGTCCCGCGAGAATTTTCAAGGAGGTAGTCTTCCCCGCCCCGTTTGGACCGATATAGCCGTATATCTCCCCCGGGGGAACATCGAAGGTAATTCCCCGCAACGCATCGATGGGGCCATACCGCTTGGAAACATGCAGAAAAGAAATCATAACAACTGCCTGCCTGTCTGCTTCACAGAGTGAGTAACATAATTCGAGAGCTTCGTTCAGGATCGTAGCTCTGTCTCTTCTGTTCGGGAAGCGAAAGGATATCAGCCTGACGAAACCCGAGTTGACGGAACCAATCAAAAGCCTGAGTTGTAAGAACAAATAGTTCCCTATATCCGTTTGCCCGGGCATTCTCCATCAGGAACTGCACGAGCTCTCTTCCAATCCCCAGCTCAACGTACCGTTCGTCCACGGCGAGCCCGGCGATTTCCGCCTGACGAGCATTGAACGGGTGGAACCGTACGGCTCCATGAAGTGAGCCGTCAACCTCATAGACGTAGATCGATTCGGCCTCTCCAAGAAGCTCGCTGTGAGTACGTCTTAAGAGGTGGCCTGCCTGCACCCAGGGTTCCATGATCCTCAGCACAACAGGTATCTCCTCAAGACGCACTTTCCGGATCTGCTCGTACTGGTTGGCGTAAACCATCGTCCCGACCCCAAGGTTGGAGAACACTTCCTGCAGAATCACACCGTCGAGATTGCCGTCAACGATATGAACACGTTTCACTCCGCGGCTGCAGGTTTCTCGGGCGTTAGTGAGCAAATCGATTAGTTCATGATCCTTCCCTTCCGCGCCTTTCATGAAAGCGTCTACCTCGTCCACCGTCATCCGCGAAGGGCATTCCAGGTGCCGCTTGGTGACAAAGAACAACTTGTCGGCATTCACTGATCTGGCGAGAAGGCTCGCGAGCTCGTTTGACGAAACGTTGTAGGGCTCTCCGCTTGAGCTCCATCCGATGCACGGGAAAATAGGGACGACACCGTCGTTGATAAGCTCTTCAAGCTGTTCGGTCAAGATACGTTCCACCTTGCCGGTGTTCATGAAATCGACACCGCCCACCACGCCCAAAGTCCGCGCCCGCACCCAGTTGCCGATGACGGCACGGATTTCATTTGCGGTGAGGACCGTCATGATCCGGTTGGCGACATCAAAGGCGGCCATTTTTATAAAGGGCATCGCGTCAGGTGACGAAATACGGACAGCGCCCTGCATGGTGTTCTCGATATTGTACCGTGTGAGCACCTCATCGATCCGCTCTCTCGCGCCGGCCACGATAAGAATGTTGATACCAAGGTTGCGGAGCTCCGCCAGGTCTCTGATAAGGGACGGGAACACAGGAGCCTCGGTAAGTGGGTGATCAATCTTGATGACAAAGGATTTTCCCTGGAACCGTTTCAGATAGAGAAATACTTCCCGTATGCTGTCCGTTTTTTCACGGAATGACTCTTCCATCTCCCTCCTCCGCCGCCGGCGCGCACGTGGCCGTCGGCCCGCGCGGTTTCCCATTGTAGAGTATAGGAGACTCAGGCTGCAAGGAGGTGCATGGCGCGTGCAGTGTTTCTGATTACAGGCATGTCGTGATAAACTTGGATCAGAGCATGAAAAAAACGGTGTTCCTGACAATCCTTATCGCGGCCGTCTTCGCTCTCCTCTCCTGCGCAACCACCGGTGAAGGCGACACCGGGGTAGGCGCGGCAGTTCAAGAAAGCGGGGCCCAAGGTGTCGCGGTTGAAGAAGACAACGCCCAGCCGGCCGATGTGACAACCGGCACAGACGGCAGCAGGACCGAAGGCGTCACGAGCGGAGGCGAAGCGGGGACTCTTACGGAAATCGAACCTACCGGAACCGCCGTGGATCGCACGGAAGATTCCGAACCCGCCGCGAATAACGCGGAAACCGCCGGGGCTGGCGGCATCGCGCCCATCCCCTTTCAACCGCGCGTGGAGCCCGAGGCGCCGCTGACGGGACAAGAGATCAGTATCGTCCTGGATGCCAGCGCCTATGACGCGGTCACCTACGACTTCGGTGAAGGAGCAACCGAAAGGGCGACATATACCTATGAAAGTTTCGGTGTCAAAACAGTCACGGTAAGCGCCGTTTCGGTGAACGCGAGCGTATCGGCGCAGGTCGTTTTTCCGGTCAGAGGAAACGCCACACTCCGTGTTGAAAGAAACGAGGCGGAGCATGACGTTTTATGGAACCCCGTCTTGAATGCGGAGCTCGATGCCGGCGGGGATTTCGA
>JAFGHN010000185.1 GCA_016930115.1 Spirochaetales bacterium
ATCGCCCCATCGCCGCTCCTTGTCATAAATCTTTCGATACATCAGAATAAACGGAGCGTTCCCAACAGGAATATGAAGGGGGAGAAACATGAGTGATTTTGAGCAGGATGTTGTGCCGGTGGATGGCGGAGAAGTGACGATTACCTGCATCGGGCACGGAACCCTTATGTTTGAATACAACGGCATGGTTATCCACGTTGATCCAGTAGGGACGGAGGCGGATTACTCCAAATTGCCGAAGGCCGATATCGTCCTCATAACTCACGATCATTACGATCACCTCGACCCGGAAGCGATGAAAGTGATACGGAATACGGGGACGGAGGTTGTCGATACTCCCGCATCGCACGAAAAGGCGAAAGGAACGGTCACGCTCAAGAACGGAGAGTCGGCGACCGTAAAGGGTATAAAAGTCGAGGCTGTGGCGGCGTACAACACGAGCCCCGGAAGGGACGCCTATCATCCCAAGGGCAGGGACAACGGTTACATACTGACACTCGGCGGCAAGCGCTTTTACATCGCTGCGGATACGGAAGACACTCCCGAGATGAAGGCGCTCTCCAATATTCACGTGGCCTTCCTTCCGGTAAACCAGCCCTACACCATGACAACCGCGCAGGCCGTTACCGCCGCAAAGGCTTTCAGGCCGCAGATCCTCTACCCGTACCACTACGGCGACACGAATGTCCGCGAGATTGTCGAAGGGCTGAAACGCGAAAAGAACATCGAAGTGCGGATAAGGAATCTTCAGTAGGGGCCGGGATACCTGTAGCCCGCGTTGTGCACCGTTACGATTATCACCGGATGGCCGGGGTCCGGCTCTATCTTCTTCCGTAGCTGAGAGATGTACTGGTCGAGAGACCGCGAGCTCGGCAGATAATCTAACCCCCATCCAGCGTCGAAAAGCTCGTCACGGCTCAATACTTTTCCCGGATTCGAGGCAAAAAGCGAGAGAATCTTCAAATCCCGGGTAGACAATGTAATAACCATGTTACCCCGGCGCGCCCGCAGCTCCTTCGGGGAGACGGTGAGATCACCCAAAGCGAACTCGTTTTGGCCCCCGCCTGCCTGCAGCGCGTATCTCCGCCTGACGGCGTTCACCCGGGCAATCAGCTCCCTCACCCCGAAGGGTTTGACGATATAATCGTCCGCTCCGAGCTCGAGCCCCACCACCTTGTCGATCTCTTCCGCCTTCGCGCTCAAAAAAAGTACAGGCACCTCAGTGCTCTGCTTTCTGATTTCCCTGCAGACCTCGTAACCGTTCTTCCCGGGCATCATGATGTCGAGACAGACAAAATCGGGATGTTCCTTTGAGTAGAGCTCGAGAGCTTCCTCTCCACTTCCCGCCGCCACCACTTCGTGACCCTCGCTTTCAAATACTTCAACCAGTCCTTCCCTTGTATAAACGTCATCTTCAGCGATGAGGATCTTCATGTGGTCTCTCCCGTCATGTCGTCCGGTAATTCGATCTTGAATACGGCACCGCCTCCGTCCCTCTCCAGAGACAGCTTACCGCCAATTTTCTCCGCGAGCATCTTCGAAACCGCTAAACCGATTCCGGCTCCGGACACGCCGTCGGTGAGTTTATTGCTGATTCTGTAAAAGGGTTCGAAAATCCGCGTCCGCTCCCTTGCGGGAATACCCGGACCGCGGTCTTTCACGAAGATCCTTGTCAGCCCGCCGTCCTGCGAGCTGGCAATCTCGAGGTACTTCCCGCTCGCGGCGTATTTTTCCGCGTTACCGATGAGATTGCTCACTATCTGCTCCAAGAAATCACGGTCGGTGACGACCGGGCCCGGCGCGTTGCAGGAGAGCACCACCTGCATGGACTTACTCTCTAGTGAGACGGCGAACGATTCGACAACTTTGCGTATAACATCGTCGACGGCCACTCGGGCCGGGTTGGCTTCGTAACCGTTCTTCTCACTTCGCGCAAAGGTAAGAACATTCGCGATCATCCTGCTCAAACGCGTGCTTTCCGATAGAACGATGTCGAGCTGACGCCGGTCCTTGCCTTCGGAAGCACGCTCCTTGAGCAGCTCGGTGTAGAGTCTGATATTTGTAAGCGGCGTCCTGAGCTCATGGGACACCTGGTTCACGAAACTCACCTTTTGAAGCGCATCTTCTACTATCTTCTTATTCTCTCTGTAGAAATAAACCGAGAGAAGAATCAGGATGATCACGCCTGCTGCGGCACCGGGCAGCAGCGCCCCGTACCGGCTCGAAAGGGACGTGCCGCTTCCCGTATCGACATACGACAGCAGCCGCCACGATCCAAGCGGCTGCGAAAGCGCCACCGCAGCCACGGGCGTCTCACCGTCACCCGGCGAGTAGAGCCCCCACTGATACAGTACGTCACCGCGGGCATCGGTCATGACGATCCGGTCTTCGTAAACAGTCGATTCGGTGAAATCTGAATCAGGAAGCGCGGCTATGATGTCGGAAATGAAGGCGATTCTGTCTATCACCACACCGGTCCTGTATCCATTTTCCGCCATCTGCCAGTAGAGGAAATGCACCCCCTCGTCCATGAACCACGTGTACCACCCTCCTCCGGCGCCGGCGGTGTCATTGCGCGCCATCCCGGTAACGGTTTGCCCGCGCTCGGCGCCAGTGTCCGGTCCGCTTACACCACCCGCGCCCGGCGCACTCGCGCCAGCCGCGCCGCCGTTTCCGAGCACCAGCGGCAGCTCGAGCCGGCCCGCGGTCTCGAGAAACTCTGCCTCCCGCGCACTCAACTCGCCCGATTCAGGCGGAAAAACAAATCGATGTTCGTCATCGATGACAAACAGCTGATCGACGATCCGCGTGTTCCTGGCTATCCGCCGTAATTCCTCCGCCTCAAGCGCGTAAATGTCACTGTATTCGCGCAACCGGGCTTCGAGCTCACGGATACGTACCTGAAGCAGCCTGTCGATCTGTTCAAGCTGCTTTCTTGCCAGTATCGCGTAACGCTCCGCGGACACAGCCCGTTCGCGGGCGATATTCGAATAGCTCAACCAGCTGATAACACCCAACGGCGCTATCACAAGCAGCAGGAATACGATCAACAGGCTTTTCTTCATCTAATAACTCTGCTGGCTCGCTTTCTCATACTGGTCCTCCACCATGCGTTTGCGCGCAGCGGTCCATTCCTCCTCGTCCTCGATGCTTTCGGCCTCCGCCGCCATCGCTTCCCCGTATCCGGCAAGATCATCGGAACCAAGGGTCGCGGCGTTTGACTGCAGATACACGGCGTTCGCCTGAACCGTGGCCTTCGCCTCCTCTATGCGTCCCGCGTCCCGCAGCAGCATCGCCTCTTCGCTTTTTTCAGCGGCTATCTGCATGACCGCTGAAACCATGGTCGGCCTGTCGACGTTCTCTTCGGCGAAATTTGGGTCAACCGTGAAACCCGCCGTCACGTATTTCGAAAACTCGTCGCGTCTCTGGGTCATCATGTTATTGTAACTCACGCGTATCTGTGCCATGGAAATCTTTTCGCCGGCACGGCGGGGTTCCACTTCAATCTCAAGCAGGATGTATTTCTCCCGGTTGCCGTATACCTGGTTGATCGATGTTATCACAACGGAACCGATTATTTCAGCTTCCCTTCCGAGCACTCTGACGGGTCTTACTCCGTCCCCGCACCTGATC
>JAFGHN010000186.1 GCA_016930115.1 Spirochaetales bacterium
CCCAGGAAAGCCCGGCCGCGGCCGATCTGGTGAAAAAGGCCGGGGACACAAAAAACGGACCTCTCTACGTCATCGCTATCGGCGCGATCACGAACGTCGCTTCGGCCATGATCCTTGAGCCGGCGATCATCGAGAACATCGTCGTCGTATGGCTCGGGGGTCATGCCTATTACTGGCCGGACGCCGGGGATTTCAATCTCAAACAGGATGTGAAAGCGGCGCAGCTGGTTTTCGACAGCGGCGCGGCGGTGGTGCACATTCCCGGCAGGCCTGTCACCTCCCACCTGCTCGCGACAGTACCGGAAATAGAACGCTACGTCGCCGGAAGAGGAGCAATAGGCGATTATCTTGCGGGGATATTCAGAGAATACACGACTGATCCGTTTGGATGGTCAAAGCCCATTTGGGACATTTCGGCTACCTCGTGGATCATCGAACCAAGCTGGGTTCCCACTGTCTTGGAGCCCAGCCCGATCATAACCGAGAGACGCACCTACAGCCGTGACCCGTCGAGACACCTGGTGCGCGTCGCGGTAGCGGTCAACCGTGACGCGATCTTCAGAGACGTGTTCACGAAACTCGGGGCTTTCAAGGGATAAGGATTAGGCACTTTCACGTTATGAAAATGCGGCGTCTGATCAGCCCGATTGTGGTGTTCGTTCTCGCCCAGCTGGCGTGGTTCGCCCTGCTTGCCCTCTGGATTTACTGGTACGTTCGGAACTACATGATCTTCATAGAGGTCGGCGAAAAGGTATCTCCGCAGTTTGTGCTGGAGACAAAAACCATCGCTATCCTGGTGGGCGGAATTCTTCTCCTCATGGCAGTCGCCGTGGCGCTCGCTTTGATCTTTGGCCGGCTCAACCAACAGCTCAAGGTCAACCGGATGTATGACAGCTTTATCGCCAGCGTCACCCATGAGCTCAAGTCTCCTCTCGCCTCCATCCAGCTCTACCTGGAAACTCTGAGCGCCCGTGAAGTGCCGAAGGAGCGGCAGGACGACTTTGTCGCGCTTATGCTCAAGGACTCCCAGCGGCTGAGCAGCCTTATCAGCTCGATCCTGGAGATAGCCGGGATCGAGGAGAGAAAGAAGATCTACAGCCTGCAAAAGTATGATGCGGACACTTTGGTCAGAGAACTGATCACAGAGGCTCTGGATCAGTTCAACCTTTCCGGTGATTCCGCACGGGTCGTCGGCTACGCGGACTGCGTGTGCCGCGTAGACAGGCGCGCGATGAAAACGGTACTGAACAACCTGATCGATAACGCGATCAAATACACCGTGGGCCCGCCGCAGATAGACATCCGGATAAAACCTGAAGCCAACCGGCTGGTAATACAAGTCACGGATCAGGGTATCGGCATCGCCGAGAAAGACCAGCGGTATCTGTTCAAGAAATTCAGACGGATCGCTCCGGCAGACAGCCCAAATGTCAAAGGCACCGGCCTGGGCCTGTACTGGGCACGGGAAATCATCCGTCACCACCACGGGAAAATCAGCGTGTACAGCGCGGGGAGAAACAGGGGCACAACTTTCACGATCGAGCTGCCGGCGATTACGGGGGAGGCAATCCGCGAGGATGACATAGAATGACCCGGCGGAGTTACGGAGGAGTGATGCATGGGTGAAGCTGCGAAAACAGAGCGTATACTCCTGGTTGAGGATGAAGAATCACTTGCAATTGGTCTTGAATACAACCTTCACGAGGAAGGTTACGCGGTGGTCCGGGCGGGCGATGGGCAAGAAGCGATTGAGCTCTTTGATTCACAGGACATCGATCTGGTGATCCTCGATATCATGCTGCCGCGAGTCGACGGTTTCGGCGTTGCCCGGCATATCCGCGCGAGCTCGCCGCAGGTACCGATCCTGATGCTCACCGCAAGAACGACTCCGGCGGACAGGATCCATGGGCTCGAAACCGGGGCGGATGATTACCTCGCGAAACCTTTCCATCTGAAAGAACTGCTCCTGCGGGTTCAGGGAATGTTGAAGAGAAAGAATTGGTACGGAAATACCCTGAAGGCGGGCACACGATACGGTTTTGCAGATATCGAAATCGATTTTTCGCTGCTCAAGGCGAAAACAAGCACCGGAGAAATCAGTATTACTCCCCTCGAAGGAATGCTCCTGCGCTATTTCACATCCAATCCGTCACGGATCGTAACGCGGCAAGAGCTGCTTGAAAACGTCTGGCAATCCACGTCGGATATCGAAACCCGCACCGTAGACAATTTCATCATGAGACTGCGCAAGTATTTCGAACCCGATCCATCCAACCCGGTATACTTCAGGAGTGTACGAGGCGCGGGCTATATCTTTTCACCCGATGGATCTGCGCCTTGAACCGCCGCCGGGCCGCCGGCAAACCCCTCATGTAGCTCGTCAGTGCACCCCGTAGCTTTTCAGCTTGTACAGCAGCGTGCGGCGCGAGATGCCGAGCTCCTCCGCCGCGCGGGTCCTGTTGCCGTCCCACCGGCTCAGGGCGTTGAAAATGGCTTCGCGTTCAATGGCTTCCAGAGTCCGGGGAGGCGGCGGAACGGCGCCGGACTGCGGTATAAGCAGATCGGCATCCCGTATCGTCTCCCCGTCGGAAAAGATGACGGCCCTCTCGAGTATATTTTCCAGCTCACGTACGTTCCCCGGAAACGAATAGTTTTGCAGCTTCCGCAACCCGTCGGCGGAAATCCGGGACACCGTCCGCCCCAGTTTACGCGCAAGCTTCGCCAACACCACCCCGCAAAGCTGCGGCAGATCTTCAAGCCGGGCGGAGAGCGGCGGTACATGAACGGCCAACACGTTCAGTCTGTAGTAGAGATCCTCCCTGAAGCCGCCTGAATCGACTTCCGCCGCAAGATCCCGATTCGTCGCGGCTATGATCCGCGCTCCCACGGGTATCTGCTGGGTACCTCCAAGCCTTCTTATCGCCCGGTCCTGCACCGCCCGCAGCAGCTTCACCTGCAGCACCGGAGATATTTCACCTATTTCATCAAGAAAGAGCGTACCCTTTGAGGCGAGCTCGAACATACCGATTTTGCGTGCATCGGCGCCGGTAAAGGCGCCTTTCTCGTATCCAAAAAGCTCGCTCTCCAGAAGCGTTTCCGGGATCCCTCCAAGATTAACCGGAACAAATAATTCGCCGCTTCTGTTCGATCGCGCGTGGATCTCCCGTGCTATGACTTCCTTTCCGGTGCCGCTCTCCCCGGTTATCAAGACATTTGAAACGGTCTGCGCGATACGGTTGATATCCGCGTCTATTTTGCGCATCTGTTCCGAGGTTCCGAGAAAAACGCTCTCCGGGGAAGACCTGGATGACTCGACTATGTCCGCCACTGTGCGGGCTTCGGCAATCCTTCTGAGCCGTATCACCAATTCTTCCGGATCAAAAGGTTTCACCAGGTAATCTTCCGCTCCAAGTTTCATGGCAGCGACGGCGTCACGCACCTCACCGTACGCGGAAATCATCACGGCGGGAACCCTTGGCCCCCTGGTGCTCAACCATTCGAGAAGCTCGAGGCCATCCATTTCAGGCATCCGGAGATCCATGACCGCCACATCAAATACTTCGGATTCAAGCAACCGTAACCCGGAACGCCCGTTTTCCGCGGTTGTCACCTCAATCCCGCTGCGGCTTAAGTAGCGGGCTATCGATTCGCGGTTGCTCGCATCATCGTCAACCAGGAGAACTTTCATGATGGGAAAACTCTGGGGAAAGTGAGAGCCGCTTCGGTGCCTCCGCCTTGTCTGCGACGAAGCTCGATATCGCCGCCGCCGGCCCGCATGAATCGGCGGGAAACCGCCAGCCCGATGCCTGAGCCCCGGGTTTTGGTAGTGAAGAACGGATCAAACAACCGCTCGCCGTCGGTATCCGGCAGACCCGCTCCCCTGTCCATGACACGAACAATGACCGCCTTTTTTTTGAGCTCTACCGAAATCTCGATGCGCCCGTCCCCGGCGCCTTCCCCGTCCCCGGATTCGCAGGCGTTGGAAACCGTGTTTTCGATGACGCTTCTGAAACGCTCCCTGTCAAACTGTATCTGTATGGGCGCCTCTTGCCCGCGCGCATCCGTGATGATGGCCACGTCATCCCAGCGGTTTGCCTCCAGAACCTCACGGATGCAAGGAATTACGTCGATTTGCCGCCTCTCGCCGACGGGGTCTTTGAGAAAGGTGTTGATCTTGTCCGTCAGCGTCTTCAGTCTCTCCACTTCCTCCCGGATTGCCAGCGCATCCTGACCAATCTCACCGGAATCGGTTTGGGCGATGATGGACGCCCTGATATTGATGGCGTTGAGGGGATTCTTGATTTCGTGCATGAGCGTTCGCGCCGATTCTCCCAGCTGCGATAGCTTCTCTCGTTCAACGATTTCCCGCCGGTACTGGAGGTTCCTGATAGAGAGATAGAAAAGCAAACCGGTCAGGATGCCCACAAGGAGCGGCCCGACGACGGCGGCCGCCGTATACAGGTTCTGTTGCCTGAAATAGTCTCCGGCATTGAAGCGCAGATACAGCAGGTTTCCAAGGTCCAATAACGGCGGCCGCTGCTGCATCATGCGGCCGTGGCCCGGCGCCATGGCCATTCCTATCGGTCTGTACAAGGTAACGACATCATCCTTTTTGTCGTAAACGTACACCGGTCCGCGGCTGATCTCCGCCGGTACCTCCTCGGCGCCCAGTACATTGCCGTAAGAAACGATTGCCGTTCCATCCCATCGCATGATCCCGAATCCAACGATGCTTTCCCGGATATACTCGTACTCAAGCCGGTTGTTTGTGGCAAAATCCTCAACCAGCCCGTTAGCGGCACGTTCAAGCTCGTGCTCAAAGAGCACGGCATTTGTCCGCCTTGCGGCCAAAACGATACCCGTGACAAGCGAACCGAGGGCGACAAAGAGCACTATGAATCCGGCGATGGTCGTTCCCGTCGGGTAATATCGTCTCCGGTCTTTCATTCATCTCACTCTAGCCGAACTCGGCCCAAATGAAAAGCCGGCGGAGCGTGACGCACCCCGCCGGC
>JAFGHN010000187.1 GCA_016930115.1 Spirochaetales bacterium
ACGAGCGACGAAGTGGATAATGCCCGTTCCAACCGGTACAAGTATCTTGCGAAACAGCTGATGGAGCGCGTCGAAGGACTTCGCGCGGAGATAGAGGTCGACTCGTACGATCAGTTGAATATCCGCGAAAACCTGAAAAAGATTATCGACATCGAAAACATCAGAAACCGGGGCTACAACACGGCGGTCAACTCGATCACGGCGATCCTCGATACCTCCAAGATGGGGTACCAGTATATCGAGAACCTGAAGAACGCGAGAGAGCTCATAATTCGCGAGTACGAAGAAACGGATGCGTCACAACTGCCCGATGAACGGTATAACATCCTCCTGAAGTACTACGATGAAGCGCAGCTCGTCGAAGCGAGAAAGGCTTACGACGTCCAGATGAAGTCCTTTGAGGTTGAAATCAACCACCTGTGGGACGTCCTGGAGATGGTTTACCAGGACTCCAAGTTCATGAAGCGGATAACCGATTTTAATGACCTCGCCAGGATTTACAGGAATAAGATCCGTCGGAAGATAAAAGCCAAGACGGGTGATCCGCTCTACGAAGATATCGAGAAGTCCTGGGATGAAGTGACATATGTGAAAGCTGCGGATACCCAGGTTGAGGAGATGAACCGGACTTATCTCTTTGAGAAGGGCAGGGCAAAAACCGAGATTGTCATGATGAAAGAAAGGCTCCAGGAGATGTACGGATACCGTTACCCGATACAGCGGCGTGTGATGGAGGAGCGGCTGCATTTTCTGGAGAGCAGGTTTAACCAGTACGATTACATGATCAACCCCTATCATATCCAACCGGGGCTCTTGCTTGACGTTGACATCACGTCGATCAAAAGAAAGAAAGCCACGCTGGACGGCATGGCGAATGTGCTGAACGAGTTCTTGCACGGAGTTTCAAAAGGTTTCCAGGATGCCGCGTTTGCTTCTTTCTCGAGAAGACGATCGACCGTACGAGAAGATATCGCAATGAGCTTCTCCACGGATCTGCCGGAAGAGGAAGAAGAGAGGGCCGGAAGTGGTCAGGCTTATATCGATATGCTGAATGAGCAGTCTTCAAACGCGCCTGAGGCACAGACGGTTGTCGGAGAGTCCGAAAAACCGGCGCCCGCGAGATCATCAAAGAGCAGTTCCAAGAAAAGAGGACGTCCAAAGAAAGAGGACGACGGATTGAAGACCTTATAGCAGGAATTCTGTGCCCCCCTTTACGGGGGGTACTTTTTTTTGCGTGTTAAGGTAAAGTGTTCTTGCAGCAGGCAAAAAATATGCAACTACGATGCGTTTCTCTGTTTTTGTTCAATACGTTGAGGGAAGGTGAATAGTATGCCCGAATCTAATTATGAGTTTGAGCAGTTTTTTAACCGGGACGGCTTTAATAAGTCTCTGGGCCATTTCAAGGCTGTCTCAGGCCTCCTTGCTGATTTTGAAGGAAGGTTCAATCTGGCGGATATACTCAATGCTCTGCTTGGAGATGGAGCGATCAAACAAAACCAACTAAGCCCAATTCTTTATTCGCTGCTCGTGGACAAGTATGGGTACAAATTTGCGTCACACAACATGAAGCGGACGATTGAGCAGTTCGACGACTTCCAGAAAGAAGTGCGGAAATGGAAAGCGATAGATATGATCATCGCCTATCACCATCCTGAGCTCGGGTTCACCATCATAAATCCCAAGAATGAAGAACACTGGAAGACGGTACAGACGCTGAAACGAAACGAGCTTGTAATCCTGTATGCAGGCAGTTTTTCCGATGAGCTCGAGGAAAAGACCGCAAACACGGCTCTAAAGACGTGTATCGCCTTTCTTGAAGGAAAAAGCTTCAAGACATCCGATGTGCTGCTGAAGGGCAGGTACTCTTTCAAGCCCTATTCATCGGACGAAGAAGACGACGAGGAAGAAGAGACCGCAACCGGCAGGCCGGCTCCGGCGCGCCCGGCAAAGCGGCGGTCGCCTGCGCGTGCTTCCTTTGGGGATGGCGGCCACCAGGAAGAAACAGAAACTCAAGCTGAATCTCCTTCGGTTGCGGCGTCGGTGGCGACTGCGACCGCACCCGCCGCAGCGCCGGTGGTGCCGGAAGCCTCGGGGGGGGCGAGAAGGATGACGCCGATGTATTCGGTGCCGGTGACAAACGAGTTATTCCACAACGGTAACGTTGAGGCATGGAAGAAGATCATCCAGAGTTATGAGACAAAATACCCCGGTTGTGAAGTATCGGTCTTTTATGAAGGCGAGAAAATCCACGACATAAACACGCTCTTCAAATGGGGAAAGGTGAAACACGGAAGCACCATTCTCTTTGCGATTCTTGGAAATGACATAAAGGACGTTGCAAAGCTTCAACGCTATTTGAGGCAAGGCGCAAGCCCGCAGTTTGAAGCGTTCCTCCGATTCCCGGTGAATACCGTTCTCAAGCTTTTTTAGGGGAAGACTATGAAAGACAATATCCATCTATTCAGCAGAACCGAACATACAATCAAGCCTGGAGTTCTCCAGAAAGTGGGCCTGCGCGGCCAGGAATACATAGAGTTCGCCAATCTCGATCTTCCCATTATGCCCGGGCTTATCATCGATTCGGAGGTTGCGGCCTATCTTGAGGACAAGGAACTAAAGCCGCTTTTGGAAACCAACCTGAAAAAGATAGCGGCGGAAACCGGCAAGTCCTTTGGTGATGCGGACAATCCGATGCTCTTAAAGATTGTCATCAGCCCGAGTCTGGCTATCGTGCATTATCCGTTCCTGCACAATTTCGGTCTCACCCAGGAGACTATCCCCGGTTTCATCAAGTTTGTGGGTGAGGAGTTCGGTTACCACGAAATCCTGTTTTTGATCAACGGAAATCTCGAAATAGAGGCAAAGCTTGCGGAGCTCGAAGGCCGGGCGAAGGACCTTATTCAACTGAATGACCTACTCAAGACTATTTCAAAAGAATTAGATAAGGATATGACGGCCAGGGATTATGCCAGGGCGGTCGAAAAATACAAACCGTTTCTCCATCCCGATTTTTTCAGCGATTCCTACACACAGCTTGAGATTGCGCTCAAGCGTATCAGCAAGATGTTGCAGCTTGATGAGATGAATGAGGAAGACGCGGCCTTGATCATCCAGCCGATGGTGTACGGCAACTACGGTAAGGATTCGGGTTTCGGCGGTTTTTACACGCG
>JAFGHN010000188.1 GCA_016930115.1 Spirochaetales bacterium
AGCAGCTTCTCTTCGTACCGGAAAAATTGCGTATCATCGATCAGCGCTCTCAAACGCAGCATCACGAGCATATTGTAGGCGTTGTAATACTCTACCCCTTCCGCGTCGCATTTGAGCAGGATGGCCCTGTCCTCTGAAATCATCGCTTTCTTCATTGAAACCGCGGCTGCGAAAAGACGCCTGTCCGTGCTTGTCTTACCCGGCAGGTCCGGCGGGTCGACGACTCTTGCCGACAGATGTTCCATCCCGGTTTCATCGATCACCTGCGGAATCGTGTAGAGCTCAACCGCCGCGGCGACATGACAAAGGAAGCCCGACTTGTGGAGATAGATAATCGACGACGAATCGATGACCGCCGTCTTTAGACGATTGAGCTTCAAAAAAACCTTTTCAATTTCCCGCTCGTCGATGTTCGTCATAACTATCGTTCTTTCTAACACGCATCCGCAGCCGTTACTATATGGCACTTCATACCATCCCGCCGGTCCGCTGTCCGCTGCCGCAGCGGTAGCCCCGGGAGTTCAGCTGCCCGGCAGAAAAATATCGATGTCTCTTGGCATGGGCACCTATCATCTGTACCTTTGAGAAGTGAAAAAAGCACTCCTCACGGCTCTCATCATCTGCGTGGCATCGGGTTTGCTTCCCGCCGAGAGCGGGGAAACCGCGGAAGCGCGAAGAACGCCGCAAGCCGTTCTTTCGGCTTTCCTTTACGCCTATCCTGAAAAAATCGGCAGGATTATCGATGTGGGGGACGATTGGACCATCGAGATCGGGGACTCGATCTTCCTGTGGTCTGAAGGCCGGTTTCTTCCTGAGGACCTGTCTGCTTCCGTGAGCGTCTACACCGCCCATCCGTTTTACAGCTATGCAGGCGAGCTCCCGCCTATCGTCGAACCGTCCGCCGAACGGAAACAACAACTGGAAGAACGGATAAACAATCGCGAGAAAAACCCACCGCGCCGTCACCCGGGAATATACAACGCAATCTGGCGAATCGAAAACGAAACCACCGCATGGAACCAGGCGAAAACAACCTTCATGTTCGGTCATAAGCTGACGATTCATCGGGACCTGCTCGACGAGCTTGCCGCAATCGAGGAAGAGCTCGTGGCACGCGCCGCCGGAGACCGGGAGCTTCGCGCTTATGTAGAGTCAATCCGGAACGTCGAAGGCTATAGCTGGCGGCGTATCGCCGAGACAGGATCCTTGAGCTACCATTCCTACGGCGCGGCGGTTGATTTCCTGCCGGGATCAGCCGGCGGTAAAGGGATCTACTGGCTGTGGCGGAAGGAGTTTGATCCGCAATGGTATCTTCTGCCTTACGCGAACAGACACATGCCGCCGGCTTCCTTTGTAGAGGCCTTCGAAAAACGCGGGTTTGTCTGGGGGGGCAAATGGTTTTACTACGACACGATGCACTTTGAGTTCAGGCCCGAGATCCTGGCAGTAAACGGCTGGCTCAGGGAAGAGAGGCAGAATCCGGTTACCGGCGTGGTTGAGACTATTTGGGTCCCGCCGGGGGATTTTTGAGGACTGCAAACCGACTTTGAGCCGGCGCGCCCTGGCAGCGGCGCACGCCGGATACGCGAAAAACAAAGGCCTCAAACCAGAGTCCGCGTTACCTGGTTCGCCTTGCCGTAGCGCTCCAACCGTTCGCTGTAGTACCTGTACCCTTCAAAGGTCGTTCCCCAGAAAGCCCAATGGTCGAGCGAGGCGATGTACCCGCCGCGTTTTGTCATCGGTTTGACGACGCGTTCGAGCTCCTCGTCGATTGCCTGATGTATGTCGACTGTTTTGAAACGGCCGACCTGCGCGCGGTCGCCGGGCTCAAAGATATGCTTGTATATCCCGCCCATCATGATGTAGTCGGGGTATTCCGCGGCTAACTTCAGCATGTCCACCGAATTGACCTCGTAAGGTTGTATGCAATCCACACCCGCCTCATGCCAGTTACGGACCAGCGGTACCGGGTTGCCGTCGGTATCGAGCATGATCCATTTGACTCCCATGGACAGGAGATAATCCTTCCACTCCCGGTACCACGGCGTCATGATTTCTTCAAAGATATTTGGGGCGATGAACGGCCCGGTGCTCCCGCAGCAATCTTCCCAAAGGTAGCATAAGTCAGGCTTGCAGGCTTCGATAACCGGCCCGGCCGCTGCCCTGCAGGTATCCAGATGATCCGAAAGCATGAGGCGGATCATGTCAGGCTCAGTATAGGGAAGTATCATGGCGTTTTCGACACCCACAAATCCGCGCAGAAAGGAGAACGGCCCCCAGACACGCAGCGCCACCGGATGGTCCTGTTGTTCTCTGAACTCCGGACCGTTCTTCGCAAGCCAGCCGCGATCAACTCGTTTATCGATGTTGCCGATAAAGCGGTGACGGTTTGCTTCGTAGTCCGTGGGCTCCTTGATGGTGAAGTCGATCTCATGCGGCGGCGAGTGGCCGAGCACCACCTGCCTGACATCGCCCTCAAGCCCGTCGGTACGCTGCATCAGCGTCACGCCCTTGTCATCGGTG
>JAFGHN010000189.1 GCA_016930115.1 Spirochaetales bacterium
AAGGAAAGGAGGATAGACATGCGACAAGATATCCTTTATAGAGATCTAAAGTAATTCCGGCGAATCGATGGGAAGAAACATAGTCACCAACCGCAAGGTTTTCTTTTTACACCCGCAGGCCGTTGTGCAGGATGAGCTCGTTCGCGCTCTGGTGGCGGAAAATTTCGAGGCCTACCTGCTTCGCAACCATGTCTCGGCCCGGATGATCCTGCGCGACTTCCCGGACTCAATACTGCTGGTTCAGACCGACTCCGGTCTGGAAGAGCAGAAATGGATCGAGTATGCCGATGGCCTGAAAGCGAATCCGTTTTTTTCCGGATTGACGATCTGTGTACTTTCGGTGAGCGGTGACGATGAGATCCGGAAATTCTACCTTGAACGCTCAGCGTCTTTCTCCTGCGGTTTCTCCTACGGGGGTTACAATTTTGCGGTTACATACCCCCGGATCAAGGAGATGCTCGAGCGTGAGAGAGCTAATCCGCCGGGTATCAGCATCAAGGGTACGGTACCTGAGAGCTTGAACGCTTCCGTCGTTTTCACGAGAGATCACAACAGATATGAAGGGCGTCTGAGAGAAATTTCGATTTCAGGTTTCACCTGCAAAATCGACGGAAAAGAGCCGCTCTATCCAGGCGAGGTGCCGATTCCGACGATTATCGTCACTTATGCGCGGACTCAATTCACCGTCAGCGGCAGGATAGCGGGCAACCACGGCAACGATGACAGCATCCATCTCATTCTATTCGACACCACCGCTCTTGTTGACAAGAGAGACGACATTTTTGACCTGATACACACCTGCTTGCAGGCGCAAATCGAGGCGCTCATAAAAGAAAAAAACAAGAAAGACCGGCTCGTCACCAGGGTGCCGCGTTCACATCTGTACAGGAAGTAGCAACGAGGGGAATACGGTTATTTCTTCCCGCCGTCTCTGTTGAGCAGTTCTTCCCACAGCTCGACGATGACGTGCTGTGCGTACTGCCCTTTCCCCGCAGCCTTGGCTGCCTTGAATATTTCGTTGGCAACCGCGGTCATGGGAACCGGCACATACTGGGACCCTGCCAAAGAAAGCGCGTACCCCAGGTCCTTGCAGTGAATATCGACGGATCCGCCGGGGACAAAATCCCTGTTTATCATACCGGGTATCGCAACATCGAGAACCTTTGACCCCGCCCACCCGTTTCTGATTGCCTCATACAGCACCGCCGGATCAAGCCCGTTCTTTATCCCGAGAGCGAAACTCTCGGCGATGACCGCAAACGCGGAACCCACAATCATGTTGTTCACAAGCTTGGCGACCTCTCCCGCACCGGTTTCACCTACGCGAATAACCGATTTACCCATCGCATCAAGGACCGGCTTGTACTTATTGAAGACCGATTCAGGACCGCCCACCATGATCGAAAGCGTGGCGTCCCGCGCGGCCGCCTCCCCTCCGCTCACCGGCGCATCGAGAAAATCGATTTTCCGTTCACCAAGCAGCTTTGAAATCGATCTGGATACCGTCGGTTCGGTGGTGCTTGTATCGATTACCGCTCCCCCGCCGGAGAGTACGGCGGCCAGCCCCGCTTCTCCCGTCACCACTTCCCTCACAATTTCGGAGCTCGGAAGCGAAAGGAGGACCACCGGAGCGGCTTTCCCCACCTCCTGCACGCTCCCGGCTTTTCTGACATCTTTCAGGGCATTCATCCGCTTTTCATCGGTATCGAAAACCACCAGATCGTACCTTGCGCTCAGGTGCCGTGCCATGTGACCGCCCATGACTCCAAGTCCGATAAATCCGATTTTTTCCATAGGTTCCTCCGTCCCTCTTAGGTCTGCGTTCCCCATTCTACGGAATTCTGCGGGCCCCGCACAGAGCGTCGAGCGGCCGTTCGCGATTTCGGGTATAGTGAACTGCAGGTACCGGCAATGGAAGACGAGATAAGGCAGCACGAGAAAACAGTCAAAACAGCGCTCAAGAAGCAGAATCTTTCCGAACCGTTTATCGTTGGTAAGTATCGCTGTTCTCCGTACATGGCATGCCAGCACGGCTGCGTCTACTGCGACGGGCGGGCGGAACGATACTACGTCGAAGGTGATTTTTCCCGCGACATCGTAGTGAGGACGAACCTTGCTGAAAAACTCTCGGCGGAGATACCGCGTTTGCGTGAGAAGGGTTTCATCACCGTCGGTTCCGGCATCACCGACGTCTACCAGCCGATAGAAGCCGAAAGGGAGTTGACCAGACGCTGCGCCTCGATCTTCACCAGCTTCAACTCCCCGGTCTCCGTCATGACAAAATCGGCTTTGTCTCTCCGGGACCTGGACATTTGGGGCAAAGTCGCTGAAGGACCCGGCTTCATGCTCCTTATTTCCCTCACGTTCACAAACGATGAACAGAGGCGGATTTTTGAACCCGGGGCTTCTTCCGTGGAGCAGCGGTTGGAAGCGTTGAGACAATTCAAGGAAGCCGGTTGTAACACCGGGATCCTTGCCATGCCCCTGCTGCCCGGGATAACGGATACCGATGAAAACCTGGAGGCTCTGTTCAGCCGGGCAAAAGAGGTAGGCGCGGATTTCATCATGCCCGCGGGACTTACCTTGAGGCCCGGAAGACAGAAGAGCTTCTTTTTCAACTGCATAGCCCAAACCCACGGGGCTCTTCTTCCACTCTACAGAGAGTTGTACCGCGAAAACAGAGAATCCGGCGTCGCAATCGCCGGTTACAGAAAGCAACTGGCGGACCGGTGTGCACAGTACAACGCGCGCTTTGAGCTCCCGTTTCTTGTTCCCCATCGGATCTACCGGAAACGCCTTCACACCTACGACGAGATGAACATTCTCCTCCACCACATGCTTGAGCTCTATCAAGCCCGGCATGTAGACACGCGGCCGCTCAAGCAAGGCATGGAGAAGTACATGTCATGGCTCATCGCGCAGAAGGCGGATTACAACAAGAAGCGTTCCGTCTCCTACCGATGGCTCGAAAGAGAGCTGGAAGATACCGTCGCTTCCGGCCGAATGGCCGGCCTCCTCGGGAACGAGCGGCTGGCAGGGTTCTTCCGAGAAATTGTGCTCCAAGGGCGGATATTCGACTACGTGACCCTCGAGCTCACCGACCCGCCGGGATAAAGCGAAGTAACAAAAAAAGTATCCGGTCGTGTTTTATGATTTGCAGCCGAAAATAATATCGTATACACTCTCTGAAGTTGCGCCGGGAGCTGTTTTTGGCGCATAATAGTGGAGCAAATGGAAGACATAGGCAGTTACATCAGGCAGAGCGAGCTTTTTTCCGGTATCGGGCAGGACGCCCTGGCACGCGTCGCCGCCCGTTTCAAGATAGTGAATTTCAAGGATGGGGAAGTACTTTGCGGGGAAGGCGAAGTCGGCGACAAGATGTTTATCATCACCGACGGCAAACTTTCCATCCAGAAGAACATGGGCTGGGGCCAGCGGGTGCTCACAAGGCTTGTTGAAGGCGAGGTTGTCGGCGAAATGTCGCTCATCACCGGAGAACGGCGCACCGCCACGGTGGTAGCGGAAGGTGATACGACCTGCCTTGAGCTGTCGGTGGACGTTTTCCAGGAGTTGCTAAACTCGGAACCGCACTTCGCCCAACAGGTGGCGATTATCCTCACCGAGCGTCTCTCCGCCCTTGGGAAGAGCACGAGCGAAGACATCCTCAATGCGTATCGCGCGCTCATGTTTTCCCTGGCGAATCTGGCGGATTCGAGAGATCCGGAAACGGGCGCCCACCTCGACCGAACCCGGTCATACTGCGCTCTTCTTGCGGACTGCGCGATGACCTCCGCCAAGTTCAAAGACCGGGTGAGTCCGGGATTTGTTGAAAGCATCTACCAGGTCTCCCCGCTCCACGACATCGGTAAAGTCGCGATTCCCGACGCCATCCTCCTGAAGCCGGACCGGCTGAACGATCGGGAGTATGAGGCGATGAAGGCCCACACCGTCGTCGGCGCCGAATCGCTCCAGGGCGTGCTCGAGTATTCGGATCAGCCGATCTTCCACATGGCCTACAATATCTGTCTGTATCACCACGAGCGGTGGGACGGCACGGGGTATCCTCACGGTCTCAAGGGGGAGGAGATACCTCTCGAGGCCCGGATTATGGCGATTGCCGATGTGTACGACGCCTTGCTCTCAAAACGAGTCTACAAGCCGCCGATGACCTTTCAGGCTACGGCCATGGAGATTCGCAATTCAGCGGGAACGCACTTCGATCCGGACCTTGTCAGCCTGCTGCTCGACGGGATAGAAATGTTCGAGGAAGTCCACAAAAGATTCCAGACCGGCGAATAAACAGCCGACCCGATACGCACCTGCCCGCGCTGTTTGATTCTGATGCCCTGGAGTCAATCATCCGCTTCGTCTCCTTTGAGCTCATCGACGCGCTTGCCCATAAACGTAAAGTTAATGAGGAGCATCGCCAGGGACGTGCAGAAAACGCCCACGAGGACGTACCACTCGTGTCCGCCGAGAGAATAAAAGGGGGAGATCCGTACCTTCACCAGGAAATTCAGCGCCAGGGTAAGGAACGGTGTTATCAGCACGAACATGATCGGCACCCAACGGCCAAGACGGTACTTCACTCCGTGGATAAATACCAGAACGATGGTGCCGCCGAGAAGAAAGGAGATCAGAAACTCAAACGGTATAATGAAAACAAATATGCCGATAATGCAACCGACTCCTCTTCCACCCTTGAAACCGTAGAAAAGCGGTTTCCAGTGGCCGATGAGCGCCGCTATTCCTACCGCGAATACGATGAAGAAGTGAAGGGCGGACACTTCCCGGAACCACAACAACCTCGCGAACAACATCGGCAACAGGCTCTTCAATCCGTCGAGCACACCAACGAGCACGCCCGCTCCCTTCCCGACGCTCCGCAAAACGTTCATCGTGCCGGCGTTTTTGTTCCCGATCGATCGAATGTCGGTTTTGGCGGTTGCTTTGGTGATTATTATCGCGTAACTCACCGACCCGGACAGGTATCCAAGGAGCACCACAACAATGGCTTTCAGCACTATCATGTTCTCTCCTTTATAAAACGGCCTACTGAACGGCAAGCATGAACAGTGCGCCGGCCTGGCCGCCGGCGACATGCTCCACTTCCAGCGCGCTATACCGTTCGCGCAAACCTGCCGCAAGCTCGCCCGCGAGCGCCTCGCTCTCCTTGTCGCCGTAGAAGATAGTCACGCCGCCGCGGGTCGACACGTCCACTTTCTCAAGCGCCTCACAGATCACCTGCAACGTATCGGCTCCGGAAGAGAGAACGTCGTCACCGAGAATCGTGAAAAACTCTCCGGTGTGAAGACCAACCGATCCAAATTGCGAATCCCTGACGGCCTTGTAGCATCTGATCTGTAACCCCTCTTCAAGACAGCCGGTCATATTCTTGACATTCTCGTCAAGCGGCTCATCCTCCAGATAGGCGCATATTGCCGAAATTCCCTGAACGACATCCCTGCTCGGTACAATCACCACGTTCGCCTCCGACTGTTCGGCGGCAAGCCTCGCGGCGGGCATTATGTCCCCGCTATTCGGCAACAGGATGATGTCTTCATCATCAAAGCTTTCGAGTACCCGGGAAATCTCACCGGTGGACGGCAGCTGGTCCTGGTAGACAACCGTCCTTTTTGCCCCCAGGTCTCTGAAGATACGGCTGAAACCCTCGCCGGGGACCAGGGCAAGCACCGCCGCTTTCTCGGTACGGGGCGTTATCCCCGTAAACGCCGAAACCTGGTCCGCCATGTCATCTACTTTTTTCCGAAGAATCTGTCCAACGCCTGAGAACATCGAAAAGATGAGCTGTGGGCTATCCGTATGAATATGCAGTTTGACCTGGGCGTCCGTCTGAACCAGGGCGATGCTGTTGCCGATATCTATCAACCGCGACCTGAAATCGTTGCGGTTAAACCGCCCGTTGGCGGCCACAGTCAGCTCGACACAGTACCGGTACGCGAGCTGGGCCGATACGAGCTCTACGGCTTCCCGCGGTTTGAAACGGTAGTTCTGCTCGTCCTCCACTACGAGAGGTTGGCCCGTCAAACCGCGGTTGATCCCCTCCATGAGAAAGATGAACCCCAGACCGCCGGAATCGACCACACCCGCCCGCGCAAGCACCGGAAGCATCAGGGGCGTTTCGTGGATCTTTTCCCGTGCAACGGTCAGCGCCGCGTCCAGACATGCCGCAATATCGGCACCTTCGCTGTTTTCCAGTGCGTTGGCCATCGCGGAGATAATCGTAATCATCGTGCCTTCAGCCGGGGAGACAAGCGCGGAACGGGCAAGGTAAGAACCGTTTGAGAAACCGGAGACGAAACCTTTTGAATCAATGATGTTGCACTCTCTTACAACCTGGAAGAAGCCCGCAAAGAACTGGGAAAGGATGAAACCGGAGTTCCCCCTTGAACATTCGGAAAAACTCCGGCTCAACGTGTCGGAAATCTCGGCGACAGAAGAGAGCGCCGGGTCCGAGAGCCGCTTTATCCCGGTG
>JAFGHN010000190.1 GCA_016930115.1 Spirochaetales bacterium
CCGCTTTTCAGATCTCCTCCCTCTTTTGAGATGCCGGACGGCGTAACGCCATACTACTGCGATCCTGAGGAGGCGGATGCGCTCGTTCAAGCGTTTCTCGGTGCCGAGACTGTCTATCACACCGCCGGCTTTGTTTCGTTCGCCCTGAACTCGTATAAGAAACTCTACGCAGCAAATGTAGCTGTAACGCGAAATGTCATCGGTGCTTGTTTGAAATCCGGCGTCAAAAGGCTCATCCATGTCGGCACCATCGAGGCGTTTGATCTCCTCGCGGGCGAGTATCCGATAACCGAAGAATCGGCCATCCGGCCGGAGCATACGGTCATGCCCTACGGCAAAACAAAGGCCCTTGCGGTGCTCGATGTCGAGCAGGCGGTCAGAGACAGAGGCCTCGATGCGGTTATCGTGTTCCCCACCGGGTTCATAGGGCCCTTCGATTACAAGATCTCCGCCATGACCCGATTGGTATTGGACTTTCTGGACGGAAGGATTCCCGCAGGAATTGCCGGCGGGTTCGATTTTGTAGACGTGCGTGATGTCGCCGCCGGGATGATGCATGCCGCGAAAAAGGGCAACCCCGGGGACAGGTATATGCTGCCGGGGCGTTACACCACGGTGCGGGAGCTTTTGTTACTTCTCGAGGAGCTGACCGGCAAACCGGCGCCCCGCCTGGACGTGCCCTCCGGCTTGTCGACGGCGTTTGGAGCGGCCGCCGAGCTTTTTTACCTGTTGAGTGGAAAACCGCCGCGATATACGCGGAAATCGATAAAGATTCTCTCCCTTGGAGTAACCGTCAACGGCGGCCGGGCGCAGGAAAAACTGGGATACTCGCCGCGGCCGTTGAGCCGGACACTCAAAGATACGCTCGACTGGCTCGTCGGCGCCGGTTACCGTGGCAAGGCGGCTACATGACGAAAGGCAGCACCGCCTTGCGGTTTTTGGGATATTCCGGAAAAGTCCTGGCGTACCACTTGTGATGAGAAAGGGCGCGTGGAATCAGATTTGCGGCGGTGAAAACAGCAAAGGAAAGACCGGCCAAAGACCAGGTGGCGAGCGCCCAGCCGCACCACTGCACGATTTCGCCGAAGTAGTTCGGCGCGGAGACAAAACGGTACATGCTCCCATACGGGATTCTGTAGTCCGTATCTTCAGGACCTCTGAGATTCCTCAGGATGTGATCGCACCGGATGTGTACATACATGCCCCAGAAGAAGAGAAATACACCAATGAGAAACCGCGGGTCGACCAGCCATGAAACCGGGTATGCGTTTTCAGCGTGAAACAGATGATATCCATTCACAAATCCGTTGGCTCCGTTGAAGACCATTGCCATGAGGATAAGCGCCACCGGGAAACCCTTTCTTGCGCCGCGCATCAGTAACGGGTAGATAAAGGTCCTGTAGACGTAATGCGTCTGCCAGAGAAGAATGAATATGGTGAGCGGCGTCGTCATCGATGTTCCCGTGCTGTAGAAGATCAGTATGACGAACACGGCGGGGGCTTCCATAACGATCCAGGCAACCCTTGCCCGAACCATCGGTCCCCATCCGTTTCTTGTATACCTGCCGTAGGGCGCCCGCACAAACATGAGACTGACGAAGGTAATCGCCGCCGCCGAGAAAATGGTAATGAGCACTATTCTGTATGCGTGCTGCAGAATCATCAAAAATTGAAGGTCAGTCCGGCGGTCACACCCTGGCTGAATCTCCAGTTGAAGATCTCGATATTTACGGCCAACCAGTCAAGGATGAAATACCTGACGCCGCCGGCGGTGGTGATCCCCAGCCCGTTTGAAGGGATAGGCGGTGGCGCGCTCTCGTAGGCGCCGGTGAAGCTTATGAAATCGTACACCGGCCCGCAGGCAACGTAAAAATCGAAGTTTTCCATGTAAGGGAGACTGTGGCCCCGGAGGTTATTGAAGGATATATGCGCCGTCGCGGCAAGGCCGACTCCCAGGTGGAGCCACCCGGTGCCGCTTTCATCCTCAGGATTTTTGTAGTTGGTAATAAGGCCGCGTGCGGAGATGCCGAAGTCCAGGGGCATAAAATCATCGATCTTGATGCTCGAGATGATAACATCGACGGAAGGGTAGGCGGCAAGCCTGAAGGCGTAACTCAATCCGCCGGAAAGCGAGACGGCGACATCCCAGCGGCTGTATGTCGAATCCCATACCGCTGTTGAAGGATCGGCCTGCAACGAAGCCGACATGTGGAGCAGCGCCGCGAGAAACAGAATTAGCCTTTTTTTCATTGTTCTCTTTCCATAGAGATCACAAGAAGAGATCAGAAGAAAAAACCGCCTGCGTTGCCGCAGGCGGTCTCCGTGCCGCCGAACAGAATCGAACTGTTGACACGAGGATTTTCAGTCCTCTGCTCTACCGACTGAGCTACAGCGGCACATCAAGAAAGATTTATACCGGCGCATCCGATTTTTGTCAAGACGCGGAGCGTTATGATATGATAGCTTGAGCACGCTCAAAAGCTGCGATTGGTGGCGGTGTGAGTGTGCGGGAGAAAAGGATGAAACCCTCAGAAAAGGCCATGAACGCGTACAAAATCGCCGCAGGGAAGAAGAAGAGACAGCATGCCGGGCCGCATGGTGTTTTAGACAACGCGGAAAGACAGGTTGCCGGTCTTATGACGGAGAGCAAAGGAGGGGTAACCAGGGCGGCGAAACTCCTCATGCTTCTCGACGCGGAAGATGCGGCGCGGATTGTGAAACACCTCAGTGATTCCGAGGTTGAGACCATAGCGCGGGAGATCGCGGATATCAGGAGGATAGGGAGAGATGAAGCTCACCGGATTCTCGATGATTTTCACCTGAAAAAGAAACGCGAAAGACCGGTGAACGGCGGCCCGACGGTGGCGAGAGAGATACTTCTCTCTTCTTTCGGGGAAGAGAAGGGCATGGCGCTATTCAGGCGGGCGGTGCCGATAGAAATCGCCAATCCCTTTGACTTTCTTGAGGATCTCGACTTTCAGCAGATTCTTATGCTGCTCAAGCGTGAGACTCCCCCTGTAATCGCGTCCATTCTCCCTTACCTTGAGGCAAGAAAAGCTTCCCAGGTACTCGAAGCGCTCGCTCCCGCTGCACAGATGAATGTTGTGAAGCGGATAGCCAGGATGCAGCGCGTCTCTCCCGAGGCACTTTCGAAAGTGGCGGAAGCGCTACGTGAGAAAATCAGAAAACAGGGCCGGCTGGTCACCGAGGAAATCGACGGCCCGCAGGTCCTCGCGGAGATACTGAACAATATGGCCGTTGAAAGCGAGCGAAGTATCCTCCGGTTTCTCGACGAGTATAACCCCGAGCTGGTAGAACATATACAAGATCGTCTCTACACGATCGAGGTGGTTTTTAATATCGAGAGCCAGGACCTGCAGGCGCTGCTCCGTGAGTTTTCTGAGCGGGAGATTGCTATTATATTAAAGGGGAAGAACGATGAAGTCCGTGAGCGCATTCTCGGCAACGTGTCCGAGCGGATGCGTCAATTGGTGAGCGAGGAAAGCGATCGCCTTGGGCCGATGAAGAGAAGCGAGGTGGAAAGGGCCACCCGGGATTTTGTCACGTATATTCGCCAGTCCGCAGAGGACGGCAGGATAGTCATCGCCCGAAAAGACGAAGCAGGTAAGGAGTGATACAGCGGTGTTCTCAAAGCCGGGGTTTACCATGATACGGCATTCACTGTAATCTCGAACGATTGTTGGAGGCTGGTACGGTGTATTCGACCTTTCTCGCTTACCTGCTCTGGTTTGTGGGCGGGTTCGGCACGTTGGGTTTTCACAGATTCTACCTCGGTAAGTTCGGCACAGGGATTCTCTATTTTCTGACAGGCGGCTTGGCCTTCATCGGCAGCATTTACGATTTCTTGACACTGCCGATGCAGGTCCGCGACGCCAATCTTGAGACGCGTTACCGAAGGGCTCTTGAATACGGCGTCTCCCGCGATACCATGGTCACGGATACGCGCGGTGACTTCAGGCGCGCCAGCAGGAACGTCAGGGAAATCGGCGGTGATTCAATTGAACGGGTGATTTTGCGGACGGCAAAAAAGAACAACGGGCTTGCCACGCCGGCCGAAGTGGCGCTTGAAGGAGATATATCACTCGACGAGGCGAAGAAACACCTGGAACAGCTGGTATCCAAAGGTTTCGCTGAGGTACGGGTCAGCAAGTCCGGGAATCTGGTGTATATGTTTGCTGATTTTTCGACGGATGAAACCGAAAACAAGCTGGAAGATTTTTAGTTCCCGCTTCCTATAGAAAAGTAATTCGCTCTTAGTATGGTAGAAGGAGTACGATATGACGGCCCGCGAGCTACGAGCGCGCTATATTGAGTTTTTCCTCTCGCAGAACCACGTGGAAATTTCGGGCAGATCACTGGTTCCCGAAAATGATCCGAGCGTTCTTTTCACCACCGCCGGGATGCATCCTCTGGTTCCCTATATTCTGGGAGAGCCCCATCCAGCAGGCACCAGGCTGGTTGACTATCAGAAATGTATTCGTACGGTTGATATAGAAAACGTCGGAGATTCCGGCCATCTCACTTTTTTTGAGATGCTCGGCAACTGGTCGCTGGGTGATTACTTCAAACAGGAAGCCATCGCCATGAGCTACGAGTTTCTCACCGGGAAACGCTGGCTGAATCTTTCTCCGGATATCCTCTCCGTTACCGTTTTCGCGGGCGATGAAAACGCTCCACCGGACGAAGAAAGTGCGGCGGCCTGGCGGTCACTTGGTATTCCGGGTGAGCGGATCTACTTTCTTCCCGCGGAGGACAACTGGTGGGGCCCCGCAGGGCGCACGGGCCCTTGCGGTCCGGACACCGAAATGTTCATGGACACGGGGAGCGAACCTTGCGGGCCGGAATGCAGGCCCGGCTGTGGGTGCGGCAAATACCTGGAGATATGGAACGATGTCTTTATGGAGTACAACAAGAAGGAAGACGGTTCCTTTGAACCGCTCGAGCGGAAGTGCGTTGACACGGGGATGGGGGTTGAAAGAACGATTACCGTGCTCCAGGGCAAGCAATCGGTGTACCAGACCGAATTGTTCCAGCCGCTCATCTCGGTAATAGAAAAACTCTCAGGAAAAAGGTACGGCGAAAACGACGCTACGGATATCTCGATCAGGATTGTGGCGGATCATCTCAAGACCGCCGTGTTTATACTCGGCGATGAGCAAAGCATACGGCCGTCCAATCTCGGGCAGGGCTACATATTGCGGCGGCTCATCCGGCGGGCTATCCGCCACGGAAGGAAGCTTGGTGTGACCGGCAACATCACAAATGGTCCGGCGGAAACGGTCATCGACATGTACCGGGAGGTGTATCCGGAGCTCGCTGGTCACGCGGACTTCATCAGAGACGAGCTGGCCGCAGAAGAGGAGCGTTTTCTTGGAACGCTCAGGAAAGGCGAGCGGGAGTTTGACAAGTTGCTCCCCGGTCTCGAAAAGAATCCGCGGAAGATCGTACCCGGGCGCATCGCTTTCAAGCTCTACGACACCTACGGCTTCCCGATTGAGCTCACCGAAGAGCTCGCGGGGGAACATGGGCTTTCGGTGGACAGGGAGGGCTTTGAAACCGCTTACGAAAAGCACCAGGAGGTTTCGAAACAGGGCGCCGAAAAGAGTTTCAAAGGCGGCCTCGCGGACCACACCGAGGCGACGACCAGGCTTCACACCGCCACCCATCTGCTGCACAAAGCTCTTCATATAGTGCTTGGGGACCATGTCCAGCAGAAGGGTAGCAACATCACCCCGGAAAGGCTCAGGTTTGATTTCTCGCATCCTGACAAGATGACCGACGAGCAGATCAGGGAAGTCGAAA
>JAFGHN010000028.1 GCA_016930115.1 Spirochaetales bacterium
CGCCGGTTGCAGGGCGTTTTCGTTATCTTGGAGTGGTATGCTATACGCGTGGAGGGAGATATGGGAAAGTTGACGAGGATCATGCAGTTTGTCTTGTGCGCAATTCTTCTTGTTGCCGGAGGGACGATGAGCCATGCGGCCGGCGGCAAAGAGGTCCCCATTCCTCAGATTACCATCGATTTGGATGAAACGACCTATATTTCGCCGGGCATCGCCGACGGTGTACAGGACTCGGCTGAGTTCAAGGCGACAATCCGGGCCGCCGAACGGCTGGTCGTCAAGGGATACTCGATTACGGTGGCTGATTCCCTGGGGACGGAGGTATTCGTCAAGACCGAAAGCGTGACTGAAGAGGATCCGTTCTTCAGACGCATGCTGATAGCTGTCGGCTTCGCTACGTTGAAAACTCCCGTAACGGTTCCCGAAACCTTGAGCTGGAACGGGACCGATACGGCGGGCGCGCCGGTCGATGAAGGCGACTATATCCTTGTGGTATCCGGTTGGGACGATAAGGGACGAACGGGAACAAGCAAAGCCCACAACATTGTTGTCGACAACACCGCGCCGGCGGTCGAACTCACGCTGCCGTACGCCGTTTTTTCGCCGAATGCCGACGGGAACCAGGACATCATGATCATTGAACACTCCGCCGGTGTAGAAGCTGAATGGATCTCCGCCATCAAAGACTCCTCCGGGGCCGCTATCCGAGAGTACAGATGGAGAGATAGTGAACCCGAAAACGTCATCTGGGACGGCAGCGACTCGGCGGGGAAGTTCGTTGCCGACGGGACCTATTCTTACCACATAAAGGGAACCGATCGGGCGGGGAGCACCTATGAAACCACCTTCTCTCCGATCACCGTTGATACCCGTGACACTCCGATTTCGATAAGCCGCGACCTCGCGTTTTTTTCCCCCAACGGTGACAGGTCCCAGGACAGCCTGGAAATCACGCCGGTCATCCCGGTCACCGAAGGCATAAAAAGCTGGAGCATTACGATCAGCAACTCGAGCGGTGTGGGCGTACGCGTGTACTCCGGCGCCGGTGACACTCCGGGGAACATCACCTTTGACGGACTGGACGATTCCGGGGCTGTATTGCGCGAAGGCGCCTACCGCGCCGAATTATCGGTGCTGTACACAAACGGCAATAATCCGGTGGCAAAAACCGAGGAATTCGGCGTCGATCTTACTCCACCATCTGTTGCACTTCGCACAAATCCCCGTATTATTTCGCCGAACGAAGACGGACGGCAGGACCGGTTATTTATCTACCAGGAGACTTCGGCAGAGGAAGTTTGGAACGGAAGAATAACCGATGAGCAAGGCAACCTGGTCCGCAGCGTCACCTGGCGCGGTACGGCAGAACAGGCCATCGAATGGGACGGCCTGGATCAATTGGGCGAGCTGGTTCCCAACGGGACCTATATCTACTCTCTCTCCTCCCGCGACACCGCAGGTAACTACGCGCGGGCAGAGAGCGATCCAGTCAGAGTGGACCTGCGCGAGACGCCGGTGGGTCTTTCGATTGAAGGAGACGCTTTTTCGCCCAACGCCGATTCCAGAAAGGATACAATTTCCCTCATTCCCGATATTACGGACACTTCCGGAGTCGATACGTTGACCGTGACTTTCTACGATTCATCGGACACGGTGATTCGGAAGCTTTCATCTACCGAAATACCCGAGAAATTCAGCTGGGACGGCAAAAACGACGCGGGCAGGAAAGTACCCGACGGCTCGTATTCGGCGGAACTGGTAGTGGAGTACGAAAACGGAAACGCCCCAAAGGTGAAAGCGGGGCCCATTATCGTCGATACCAGGTTACCTTCCTTGAAAGTGGCTGTAGCAAACCTCTATTTCTCACCCGACGGTGACGGCAGCGGGGATACGCTGCAGGTAAGTCAGACAGAATCCTCATCGGAACAGATCTGGTCCGCTGCCATGCTCGACGGCAATGGGCAGCCTGTAAGGACTTTTCTCTGGACCGGCCGCGCGGAGAGTTTCACCTGGGACGGCAGTGATGAAGACGGGAACGTACTCCCGGACGGGGCATACAGTTACTCGATCGAATCAACCGACCGGGCGGGAAACCGCTTTGCACACATCGTTGAGGGTATCACTATCGATACGCGCGCGACACCAGTCGCGCTCCGCATTTCGGGCACCGCTTTTTCACCGAACGGCGACGCCGTCCGGGATACATTGGTGCTCGATCCACAGTTAGAAATCACCGAAAACATAGCTTCGTGGAAATTGGACATTTACGACAAGACAGGTGTGATCAAACGGAGCTACAGAGGCGACTCAACGCCATCATCGGTAGAATTCGACGGATACGATAATAACGGGAAACGTTTACCTGAGGGCTCTTTTTTCGGCGATCTATCCGTCCTGTACAAAAACGGTAACAATCCGTCGGCCCGTTCCGGCGATTTTGCCATCGACTTGACGCCTCCCGTGGCTGAAGTGTCTGCAAATGCTTCAATCGTCTCGCCAAACGGCGACGGCAATAAAGACACGATCGTCGTGAGTCAATCGGGGACGGAGGAAGCCGAGTGGCGCGGAGTTGTGCGGAATTCTTCCGGGTTTCCAGTCAGGACCTTCACGTGGTTCGGCGAGCCTGCCGGACGGACGGAATGGGACGGCAAAGACGATGACGGCAAGATCGCCGGCGACGGTGTTTACACGTATCGCCTCGAAACCACCGACAAGGCAGGCAACAAAGGCGAATCAAACGCGGTGACGTTCAAAAAAGACACAAGGGTAACGGCCCTTGCGCTGGTGGCAGACAGTTCGGCTTTCTCGCCCAATGGGGACGGGAAAAAAGACAGGATCGTATTTTCGCCCCAGATCGGTCTGGCAGAAGGTATCACGTCCTACAAATTCACCATCGAGACTTTGACCGGCACGGTGGTGTTCTCCGAGGCAAAGAACTCAAACCCGCCGGCCTCGTTCACCTGGCAAGGTCACGCAGCGGATGGGTTCCGCGTTCCCGACGGACAATACCGGTCGCGCATAGCCCTCACCTACGAGCACGGCAATTCCCCTGAAGCCTCTTCACCGACCTTTCTGCTCGATACAAAGATCCCATCGGTCCAATTGACGGCTGAATATCAGGTGTTTTCGCCAGACGGCGACGGCAGGAAAGACAGAATCCTCATCCGGCAGGAGACTTCCGAAGAAAACCTCTGGGAAGGCTCGATAAGAAACGCGGCTACCGGCGTTAAGGTCGCCGACTTCTTCTGGAAAGGCCGGGCGGAAGCTCTTGCATGGGACGGCAAAGACTCCGCCGGTAATATTGCGGGCGACGGATTGTATACCTATGAGATTACCTGCACGGACACCGCAGGCAACTCGAACCGCGCGGCGCTGAGCGGCATCAAAATCGACAACCGGAAGACCTCAGGCTACGTCAATCCCGGCTCAACCGCTTTCTCGCCCAACGGCGACGGCAATAACGACGCTATGCGGCTCAACCTCTACACCTCACCGCCGGACGGCATATCGTCGTGGAGGCTTTCGGTAACGGACGCCTCCGGCAGAGCTGTCCGCGCCTTTGAGGGAACAGGCGCGCCCGGGACCGGCGCCTCCGTCCCCGCCTACGTGGCCTGGGACGGAAAGCGCACCGATGGTTCGATAATCGACGGCAATTACAGGGCCTCCTTACGGGTGGAATACGAAAAGGGGAACCTTGTTGAAGCTGAGGCGTCGCGGGAGTTCCTTCTTGACGCCACCCCGCCGTCCTACGCCTTCAGCATCACGCCCCCGCTTTTTTCTCCGGATGATGACGGAATACAGGACACAGTAACCCTTGCCATCGAGAACGTCCGGGATACAAGTTCCATCGCCGAATGGCGGCTGGAAGTCAGAGACCCGACGGGAAAGCTGTTTTTCTCACGCTCCGGGCGTGGAGAACCAACCAGAGCGGTGGTCTGGGACGGAAAATCCAACGAAGGCGAGCTCGTTCAAGCGGCCGAAGACTATCCCGTGACGGTGACCGTAACCGACAGTCACGGGAATGCCGGTATAAAAGAAACGGTGATTCCCGTTGATGTGCTGGTGTTCCGTGAGGGTGACAGGCTGAAAATAAGAATTTCGAGCATCGCCTTTGCCCCGAACAGCGCCGACTTTCTAAACTTTGACGCTGAGAAAGCTGAGAAGAACATGAAAACCCTGCGCAGGCTTGCTGAAATACTCCAGAAATACTCGGCCTACCAGATCCGGATCGAGGGCCACGCCGTATCGGTTTACTGGGACAACGCGCAGAGGGCAAAAAGAGAAGAGGCTGAGGAGCTGATACCTCTCTCAACGGCGCGCGCGGAAGCGGTGAAAGCGGTGCTCATCGATCTCGGCATCGCCGAACGGCGGATGACCGCCGTCGGTCTTGGCGGCTCCCAGCCGGTTGTGCCCCACGGAGACCTGGAAAACAGGTGGAAGAGCCGGAGAGTGGAGTTCATCCTGGTGAAGTAGCGCAGACGACCGGCCCCGGTTGCCGCCGGCAGCGCGCGCCGCAGCCGGCTCGTTTGCTTCTACGAGCGACATGTGCGCGTCCGGTTACCGAACGCCCTTGGGACCACGGAAACACGGCGCGCCCGCATACCGCCCCTTATGGCCGGCCGGGCGCCGCCGCTATGTCAAGTCTCTTCCTCGGCGAGCCAGAGTTTCCGGGCCTTTCTAAATCTGTTCTTTTTCGCCAGCAGAAGATAACCAACGGCCGTAAGAGCTACGTATACAAGGCAGATACCAAGAGACAACCAGTAGAGCTCCGGCCTGTTGTCCCTGAACGCGTAAGCCGGCAGATGGATCTGCAGAATGAGGGGTATTGCGAATACGAACACGATCGCCGAGGCCGGCATATAATCACTCGCTACAGGCGATTCAAAATCCGGATCGATGACCCTGAGAAGGGCGAGACCTGTGGCAAGAGTCCCGGTGGAAGCGCCATAAACAATCATCGTCCGGCCGAACTTGTTGTCGGGAAACATTCTCGAACCCACCCATGGAATGATAACGAGCGCGAGAATACCCGCGAGGGTCGACATGACGAGAATCGGCAGCCAGTATCCTTTTACGACGACGATCGAAATGGCCCCCAGCGCCGCCGCAACCATATAGTCGATAGAGAGCCCCGCAACCCTCGTAAGGCTTCCATTATCGAAGGTGTGATGAATCTTCACGATCGCGATAAACTTGCGGACCACCATCGCGGTGAGCGCGCAGAATATGAACCCGATGCCCCAGAGACTCGAGGCAAGATCGTTTCCCATCGGCCCCAAAAACGCAAGCAGCCAGGTGATGACTTTCAGAAGCAAATAGGTGAGAAGATAGACGAGCAGCACCCCTGCTGCGTTATAGGTCATCGTATCGATCGCTTCGGTCTCGGTGGTAAGACGCGATCCGATAGGCAGCGCGACGTCCTTCTCGAAAAAACCGCTTCGCAGGCTCTTACCGTTTATCTTGGACTCACTTCTCTTCACCCAACCGCGTCTGACGCCGATGTTGATGAGGAACACGCCACCGAAACACGCCCACAGGAACCCCAGCGCCCCGAACGTCAGCCCGACGCTTCCCGCGCCCGCAAAGCCGAACTCAGGCGCTTCCCAGACCTGGGCGATGGCAAAGGCCTGGCCGGGTCCGGATGAGAACCCGAGAGGCACGAGATAGCCTATCGCAGGAAAGAGATCCGGCATGATGGTGAAAATGAAAAAAAAGGTGACCACAAGTCCGAGTACCGCCTGGATGGCGTATCCTGACAGCAGCAGCACAGCCATCGAGAGCGTCCGTTTTTTGCCATGTACGCTGCGTTCGGCAGGTTTGCGCAGGACCATTGCGATAAACGAGATGTTCAGCAGATGGTATGCAAATCCGCCCAGGTCCTCCTGGGTCATGCCGATATGTGGTGCCGCGTAGTTGTAGAAGAGCAGCAGGATAAAGCCCGCCGTGAGGGCGTTCGGTATCAGAAACTTCTGAAAGAACCGGACCCGCGCGCGTATAAGTGTGCCAAGCAGCAGGGCGGCGGATATCACGCCGAAATTGACAAAAGTCATCCAGGGGAAGTCCATTTGCATCCTCCAGGTAAGATAATTGTTGAAGAGTCTAATCTAGCCGGGGTGAATTCGCAACTGTTCAGTCTTCAGGCCGCCTTGTCTATCGAAGCATCGACCGGCGGCACCCGGTTTCGCAGCGCAGGCGGATGAGCAACGTCATGTCGCCGGGCGCCCCCCCCGGGCATACGCCGAAGAGACGTTTGCACCTGTAATGGCTATATTAGTGGTATGAATGACGGAATCCGTATAGGAATCATCGGGGCGGGGGCGAACACCAAGCTTCGCCACATCCCCGGACTGAAGAAGATCGACGGCGTTGAAATTGTCGCGGTTGCGAACCGGAGCCGTGAATCGGGGCAAAAGGTTGCCGACGAGTTCGGCATCGGACGCGTGTACGATCACTGGACCGAACTGGTTGCAGGCGCCGATGCAGACGCCGTGGTGATAGGAACCTGGCCGTATCTCCACCGAGCCGCAACGGTAGCCGCACTCAAGGCGGGAAAACACGTGCTCTGCGAGGCGAGAATGGCCGCCGATTCGAGAGAGGCGAAGGAAATGCTCCGCGTTTCACTGGAGCACCCGGAGCTTGTGGCGCAAATCGTGCCGTCTCCCATGACGCTGGGAGTCGACGCCGCGATACAAAGGCTCATCGGCGACGGCTATCTCGGCGATATTGTCTCGTTGGAAGTGCGTGGAAATCCCGACACTTTTGTGGATCTCTCACGCCCCTTTCACTGGCGCGAGAACCGGGAATACAGCGGAAACAACATCCTTACCCTTGGCATCTGGTACGAAGCGGTGATGAGGTGGGTGGGGCCTGCGATCAAAGTCTCGGCCATGGGAAAGACTTTCATACCAATGAGGGGGGACGGAGGAATACGCACTACCGATGTTCCCGATCACGTGGATGTAACAGCCGAGATGGCGTGCGGCGCCCAGATGCACATGCAACTCTCCGGCGTGACGGGGGTCGGAGGAACGACGGAAGCCTATGTCTTTGGCACCGAAGGGACGTTACTCTTCGCTTCGGGCAAGCTTTACGGTGCGAAACGCGGTCAGGAGAAGCTTTCAGAGATTTCAATCGCAGAGAATGAGATCGGCGGATGGCGGGTGGAGGAAGAGTTCATTGGCGCAATCAGGGGCAAGGAGAAGGTGAAACTGACCGATTTTGCCGCCGGCGTACGCTATATGGAGTTCGTAGACGGGGTCAATCACAGCATCAAACTCGGCAAGGGGGTTTCGCTTCCCATGGAATAGGCAGTCGCGCGGACCGGCGTTCCGCCCGGTGATCAACGGCAGCCTCCGTCCCCGTTTCGCCACCCGTCCGTTTCTGTTCACCTGCAATGACGGGATTCAGATTAGCCCAATGGATATCGCCTCTTAATATTCGGGAAATTCATCCATCTCCATTGAAAGACCCTTTTCCGCCATATTCTGCTCGTACGCGGGATCGAGCTCGAAGCATTCTTGAGCAAGACGGGTTCTCTCTATGCGATGCAGCTTGTCTGCAGCAGCTTCCTGGATCGCTTTGCTGCGATTGGGGCAGACCTTGGATTTAACCATTAAATCTACTTGTCTTGGAAGCTTATCATCGACTGTAATTGCTGTTTTTGAGGCAGCCAGATGTGACTCTTCTGGTGTGATAACACATCAGACTACCGTCGATTCCGAAGGCTTTGCAGCCAATTTAACCCTGTCCGCTTAACCGGCAATTGCGCCGCACAAGTCCAGTATTACGCCCGCCACGTCAAAGTGCGGACAGTTGTCTCCGGAAACAATAGTTGTACTAGTGGCGTCGGCGGTTCCACCACCGAATA
>JAFGHN010000029.1 GCA_016930115.1 Spirochaetales bacterium
ATCAACCTGAGCAAGGGCGAGAGACAGCGAAGGATAAACGAAGCCGAAGGACGGGCGCGCGCTATTGAGATCACCAGCAACGCCACCGCAGAAGGTATCAAGGAGATAGCTGCCGCTATCAGAAATCCCGGTGGTGATAAGGCCACGAACTTCAGAATTGCCGAACAGTTTATCTCGCAGTTCGGCACTATCATCGAAACGGCGAATACTTCGGTCCTTCCGCTTGAAATTGCCCAGCTGAAATCGGTGCTGGAGGCGATACTTCCGGACAAGCAGGGGCAGCGCATCATTCAAAGCGCGATCGGGAGAACGATCGAAACGCGCCGGTCAAAAGAAGCGAAAGGAGGTGAAGCATGAACGCGCTCATACCGTTGTATGTGATAGGCGGGCTCTTTGCCCTCATCGTCTTTATAGCGCTTCTGAGAAGTATCCGGATAGTGACGACCCAATCCGCGCTGATTGTTGAACGCCTCGGAAAATACAGCAAGACGCTTGAAGCGGGATTTCATCTGCTCGTTCCTTTTATCGATAAGGTGAGATACAAACACAACCTCAAAGAACAGGCGGTGGACGTTCCCGCGCAGGACTGTTTCACACAGGACAATGTCAAAGTACGTGTCGACGGTGTGCTTTATCTCCAGGTGGTTGATCCCAAAAGAGCTTCCTACGGTATCAAGGATTATAAATATGCCACCATTCAGCTCGCGCAGACTACCATGCGTTCGGTCATCGGCAAACTCGAGCTCGATAGGACTTTTGAGGAACGCCAAAACATCAACGCGGAAGTAGTGAAAAGCGTTGACGATGCTTCCGATCCGTGGGGCGTCAACGTCTCCCGTTACGAGATCCAGAACATCTCGGTCCCTGATACCATTCTCCAGGCAATGGAGGTGCAGATGAAAGCGGAGCGCGAAAAGCGCGCCGCCATCTCCCGGAGCATCGGTACGATGGAATCGAGAATCAATTATTCGCAGGCTACGATGGAAGAGGCGATCAACAAGAGCGAGGGAGAAAAGGAAAAGCGTATCAACGAGGCCGAAGGCCGCGCCGCGGAGATCCTCGCCGTGGCAAAAGCAACTGCCGCCGGCATCAGCAAGGTCGCGGAGGCTATCAATGAGGCGGGAGGAGAAGACGCGGTGGCCATGCGCATCGCCGAAGGCTACATTGACGAGCTCAAGAAACTTGCCAGGGAAGACACGAAACTCGTCCTTCCAATCGACATGTCGAGTATCGAATCGGTCATGGAAACAGTGCGGGGGATGCTGAAAGCCTGACTGAAGCCAAAGCCGCCTCTTTTGCAGGCTGTTTGAGGGCTGCGGCTATGTGCAGCGCGACTCGCTTGATTCTTCACAGGACGTAAATCACTTGACAACTGAGAATATTCTCACTATACTCATAGTGAGAATATTCTCATATGGAACCGTTATGCCAAAGCCAAAAAAAGAACGTTTCGTCAGGGTTCCGCCGCCGGTGGTACTGTTCAGGCCCATCGGAATACCTTCGTCGCAGCTCTGCCAGGTTGTGCTCCTTCTTGATGAATATGAGGCGCTGCGACTGGTCGACCATGAGGGAATGGATCAGTCCCGGGCGGCCGCAGAACTGGGGATTTCGCGCGCCACCTGCGCGCGGATTCTGGAAAGCGCCCACCGCAAGATCGCCGGTGCCGTTGTGAACGGTTGTGCGATAAAGATAGAAGGGGGGAGCTACCGCTTTTCGCGAAATAGGTTGAGGTGTCTCGATTGCGGAAACATATGGGAAACGGGGTTCGACGAAATCCGGGCAGCGCTACAGTGCCCGACTTGCGGAAACCCCAATGTTATCGATCTGGCCGAACGCGCCGGACAGAGGGGCGGACCCTATCGCGGCGGAATGGGTCCACGAACAGGTCCTCGTGTGGACCGGCCGCCGGGTCCCGGAGGCCGCCACGGCGGTTGGGAACGCTGACGGCGAACGGCCGAAACTTGGCGCACAGGAGGTGAGATTATGCCAAGAGGAGATAGAAGCGGGCCTGCAGGAGCAGGTCCAAGGACCGGAAGGGGTCTTGGGTATTGCTCGGGTTATGATGCTCCCGGATATATGAGTCCAGCACCCCCAAGGGGCGGAATGGGATGGGGCCGTGGATACGGCGGCAGAGGATTCCGCGGACGCGGTTATTTCCGGGGACGTGGCTATGGCGCGTACGGCCCGGTATACGGGAGAAGGTTTCCGGGCTATTGGGATTATCCGCCAGCGTATTCCGCTCCACCCACAGCCGACGAGGAGAGGAAATACCTGCAGGGTGACCTCGACTATTTGCGGCAGGAGCTGAAAGCGACCGAAGAGAGGATTGCCGAGCTTGAGAAAGAGTCTGAGGATTAGATAGCCGTTAGCCTGCAGAATAACCGGCAGACCGGACAGACGCGCTGTTCAGTCCGCCGGTTTTTTTTATGTAGTGCTCCGAATCCTGTTGAAATTGGAATGCTGCATGCTGTTGATGGCAAAAACCGGCGTCTAATCGTTGTTTCGCTGCACTTTAGGTAGTAGTTTGAGGGTGTTCAACAGGATTCGGATCAGTAAGTAATATATACTGCGGGATGGGAGAGGGTATATGGACACAGCATCTTTGCAGGAAACAGCGATTAGGGCGGCCCTTGCCGCAGGAGCGAAAATACTCGGTGTGTATGAAAGCGACGATTTCGACGTATCGCTCAAGAGCGACGATTCGCCGCTTACACGAGCGGATCTTCTTTCTCACGACACAATTACTGAAATTCTCAAGAACCGGACGCCGCACATACCGATCCTTGGCGAAGAAGGCCGGGAGGTTCCGTTTACGGCCCGGGAGAAATGGCAGACGTTCTGGCTTGTCGACCCTCTCGACGGCACCAAAGAGTTTGTAAAGAAAAATGGCGAGTTCACCGTGAATATCGCCCTTGTTGAAAACGCTTATCCCGTGCTGGGTGCGTTGTATGTCCCGGTAACCGGCGTTATCTACTTCGCCGCCGCGGGTTTTGGTTCTTACAAAGTGGCAGGCGCGGCCAGCATGGGCGCCGCCGGAATGCAAGCCGCCGGCGCAGCTGAAAAAGGGCCTATCGGACCAGGCGCGACCGAAGCGCGGGCCCCCGGAGCCGGGGCCCGCGAAACTGAGGCCCCCGGAACCAACGCGGGCGAAACGGGCATAGTCGCCCTCATGCGCTCGGCGGTTAAGCTTCCGCTCCATCCCGAACGGCGGGTGCCGCCTGTCAAAGTTGTGGCAAGCAGGTCTCACTATTCACCCGAAACCGCGCGCTATGTCGAGGAGATAGAGGCCATACATGGCAAGGCTGATCTCGTAAATGCCGGTAGCTCGCTAAAAATATGTCTTGTTGCGGAAGGAGCGGCGGATGTGTATCCGCGCTTTGGTCCAACGATGGAGTGGGACGTAGCCGCGGGGCAGATCATTGCCGAGGAGGCGGGATGTACCGTGACGGATGCGGATACCCATGAACGGCTGAGGTACAACAAACCCAATTTGCTCAACCCGTATTTCATCGTAGAAAGAGCCGGCTGGAGCGGCTGACGGCGCCGCAGCTCCCGGTTCTGTGAGTTTCGGCGCCGCGCTCCGTTCCCGCCGCCTGTTAATTACCTTGTCGGCAACCGGTTAGCGCAATTTACATAGAGATTTATACCTGCAATAATGAAACATGCTCGAAATCTAAAACACGAGGGTCGGCTATGTATGCTTTCGGTACTGATGAATACGAGGCTAACTACGGGGAACTTCTCGAGAAACGGCTGAAAACCGAAAGTCAGCCGTATACTTTCTTGACACCTGAGTGGTGCGCCGCGTTTGAGGCTCTCGTGCAGAACGACGAGCGGTACAAACAGGTGGCGAGAAACTGGGAGGGATCGGTAGTCCTGGTTTTTCTGGCTGATGAAGCTGCGAACATAAAGAGCGACATCTTTGTCTATCTCGATCTCTGGCACGGTGAGTGCCGGTGGATAAAGCTGGTACCGGAGGCAAAAGGCAGGACGGGCGACTTTGTTCTGGCCGCCGAGTACAGGAGATGGGAGAGTATCGTCAAAGGTGAGCTCAACGTAGTCAAAGAGCTGGCAACCCGTCGCCTCCAGCTCGTTCCTTTCGATTTCAAGAAAGCGGTGAAGCTGGCCGCGGCGTCGCAGGCGGCGATCAGGCTCGTGGAGCTTGCCGGCAAGGTGGAAACGAGGTTCCCGGGCGGGCTCGATGATGCCGGCCTCGCATCGCTCAAGGAGCTTTTTTCAAAGATGCGCGCCGACTTTGGCATATAGCGGCGTAGAGTGAGGTAGCGATTCCATGTACGGTTTCAACGGCAGGTTGCTCAGAGTCGATCTCACAGCGAAAAAAGTGCTGGTGGAGGATATCGCCGAAGACTTGCTGGAGAAATTCCTCGGCGGCCGGGGACTTGCAAGCTGGTACTTTTACAACGAAGTGCCTGCCGGCGCCGATCCTCTGGGCGAAGAAAACAAACTCATCTTCTTTTCGGGATTGCTGACGGGAACAATTTCACCGAGCGCGAGCCGGTACAGCGTTGTTACCAAATCGCCCCTCACGGGTATCTGGGCGCAGTCGAGCTCGGGCGGGCGCTGGGGTGTCGACCTCAAACGTGCCGGGTATGACGGCGTTATCTTTGAAGGTCGGGCCGATCACCCGGTGTATCTCCGTATCGATGACGGCGAAGCCGAGCTCCTCGACGCGAAAGAGCTGTGGGGACGCGACGTCTTTGAAACCGTGGATATGATCAAGCGGGAGGACAGCCGGCTCAACGTCGCGTGCATCGGGACGGCAGGCGAGAACCTGGTGAAGTACGCGTCTATCATGAACGACAGGCACCGCGCCGCCGGCCGTTGCGGTCCCGGGGCAGTGATGGGATCGAAAAACCTGAAGGCCGTCGCCGTGAAGGGGAAAAACAAAATAGAAATCGCGCACCCAGAGGACTTCAAACGCATCGCCGGTGACCATACCGAGCTTCTCGGCGAATCGATACTCGGGGCCGGGCTCCAGGGGTACGGTACCAACCTGGTTCTGGACATGGTGAACAACTGCGGCGGGCTGCCCACGCGGAATTGGCAGAGGGGCGTCTTTGACCGGGTCGACGAAGTGAACGGCACCGCCGTGACCGAGAAGGTACTCGAGCAGGCGGTGGGGTGTTTTGCCTGTCCCATCAAGTGCGGGAGGAAAACCAAGATAAAGTCGGGACCTTACGCCGGGGAATCCGGCGAAGGCCCGGAGTATGAAACCGTCGGGGTATTTGGTCCGATGTGCGATGTTTCCGACATTGAATCCATCACAAAAGCGGGTTACCTGTGCAACGATCTGGGCCTCGATACGATTTCCTGCGGAAGCAGCATCGCCTTTGCGATGGAGTGCTTTGAGAAGTCGAGGCTGACTGTAGAAGACACAGGCGGGATAAAGATCGAGTTTGGCAACGCGCAAGCGATCATCGAGCTTATCCCTTTGATAGCGCGGCGCGAAGGAATCGGTAACCTTCTTGCCGAAGGAACCCGTATCATGTCTTCCCGTCTCGGCGGAGACACCGCGGACTACGCGATGCAGGTCAAGGGGCTAGAGCTAGCCTGCTATGACTCCCGGGCGGCGAAGATCACCGGCCTGGCCTTTGCCACGGCCAACCGGGGCGGTGATCATATAACGGCTTATGTACAGGGCCCGACGTTCCTCGCCAGCCCGTTTCTCGTGATAGACGACAGTGAGATCGCCGATCCGCTCGAGGAGAACCCGGAGGAAGCCCATGTGGTCAAGGAGCTCGAAGACGCGCTTGCAGTTTTCGACTCCGCGGGATCCTGCAAGTTTATGGGGATGGCGCTCGATGCGAGGGAATGGTCGGAGACCATCAGAGCCCTCACCGGCTGGGATTTTGACGTGGATGAATTCAGGAAAATCGGCGAGCGGATATATAACCTTGAACGGGCTTTCAATGTCCGCGAAGGTATTACGCGGGCCGACGATACGCTTCCGAGAAGACTTCTTGAAGAGCCGCTTCCCGACGGCCCGGCGGCGGGCCAGGTGAATCACATCGGTCCGATGCTGGACAGATACTACGAGCTCCGGGGATGGGATCCTGAAACAGGTAAACCGACGGCCGGCACCCTGAAGAGGCTCGGTTTGGCGTCGATCGCGAAAGCGCTTTACGGCGGCTGATTGCCATGGGCGGATACGCTGATAAGCCCTGGTTAGAGAGCTACACCCTCGGCCCGTTCAAACTGAAAACCCATATCGATTATCCGGACAAACCTCTCCACTCCCTCATCAATGAAGCCGGCGACCTGTTTCCGAACCGTGACGCCTACGACTACCTGGGCGCGAGGATGAAATTCCGCGAATTGAAGCTTCAAGTCGACAGGCTCGCCTGTGCGCTGAGGGGCCTTGGTGTCGAAAAGGGCGACCGCGTCATGACCATGCTGCCGACGAGCCCGCAGTTTATCATGAGCGACTTTGCCATCCTGAAAGCCGGCGGCTGCCTTGTGCCTTGCAGCACCTACCTGACCGCGGAGGGTCTTGAGCAGCAGGCGGCCTCGTCGGGCGCGCGAATCATCATCTGCGCCGAAAAATACTTTCCGCTCATAGAATCGATACGCCGGCGGACATCGTTGCACGATGTTATAGTCACCGCGCGATCGGACTACACCGGCGATGAGGAGGCCGAACCGGCCAAGTTCGACGGGGGTTTAAGTCTCCGTTCGCTGATACGAGACGCTGAGGATAGGCCGCCGGAGGTTGAAATCGACCCGAAGGAAGACCTGGCTATACTCGCCTTTACGGGAGGGTCGACGGGCGTCCCGAAGGGAGTGATGCTGACCCACTCGCAGCGTCTGGCGAATGTGTATCAGTGTCTTCCCTGGATGATGGCGCCGGTGCCGTCACTCAAGGGGAGTGCGTCCGCCCTCATCGCTCTCCCGGCCTATCACGCCATGGGCCACCTGATTGTGCAGTCGTGTATCTCCTGGGGCTTGCGGCAGTTTCTCCTCCCGGACCCGCGCAACGTGCGGATGGTGGCGGCGATCATGAATGAGCACCGGCCCTTCCTTGTCTTTGTAGTGCCGACGCAGTTGATGCAGCTCGCCAATCCGAGGATAGAGCTGAAGCGGATGCCCGTCCTGATCATGTCCGGGTCCGCTCCGCTTCCCGCCGAAGTGGCCGTCCGGATCGAGGAAAAGATCAAGATGCCGGTCTCGGAGGGGTATGGTTTGACCGAGACGGGCCCTTGTACACACCTGAACATATCCGGGTTTGCAAAGGTGACCCGATTTGCCCGGGACACCAAACCGGGCATCGGTCTTCCGGTCCCGGACACCGATGTGAAGATCGTCGATCCCGATACCGACATGGAAGTTCCCTTTGGTGAAGTGGGAGAAATCTGGGTGAGAGGGCCGCAGGTGATGAAAGGCTACTGGCCGGACCCGGGCTTGGGGCTCGAGGACGACGGATGGCTACGCACCGGAGACTTGGGGCGGATGGACCACGACGGCTATTTTCACCTGGTTGACCGCATCAAGGACATGATCAACGTCTCGGGATTGAAAGTGTATTCGATCGAAGTCGACGAGGCGCTGTTTAAGCATCCCGCGGTTTCCGGCGTTGTGACCATTGGTGTACCCGTTCCGGAAAAGCCCGGCGTGGAGCGGGTAAAGGCCTTTGTCACGCTGAATGAAGGGTTTGACCGCCAAACGATAGAAAAGGAACTTATCGCGTTTGCCCGGGAACGGCTTCCCGCCTATGCCGTACCCGATTTGGTCGAAGTCCTTGACGACATACCGCTGACCACGACCGAGAAAGTATTCAAACGTGTGTTACGTGAGCGGGAGATGGAAAAACAGAGGGGCAGCGGTTGAGAGGGCAGCCGCGCGCCGGGCCACAAGGCGGACGCGGGGCGGGGCGCCGTGCCTCCGGCGGTGTTGACAAAAAAATAGCTTTTTGTACAATTTCGGAACAACTATATAGGGCACATCGAAAGACCTACCCTTTGATGCCTGCCGCCGCATGCAAGTCTCTCTGCGATAGTGGTTTTTCGCGTGTGGCGATGTCGAAGTTACAGTTTTTGAGGTGCCCGCACAGGACTACCTAATTACGTAGTACCTCCGAGCCCTTTTGCCTACGGGGAAACCTAAGCGCGCTCACGAGAGCGCCGGCACTGGGCCGACAGGGTGTTACCGGAAACGGCAGCGCCTCCCATTCTTGGAAAGGAGGACCCATGCGAATCGCCCGCATTACAATCGCCGCGATATTGTGTATATGTTCCGCTGCGCTGTACTCCATCGATATTTTTGTGAATGGCAATTTTGTCACCTCCTTCACCGACCGCGAGCTTGAAACGCTGGATGCCACCTCCCGCGGTATCTGGCTTCCTGATCTTCTTCCGCTGGTCATCTCCTGCGATGCGATGACGGTAACGACCACCGGTCCCGGCGCCAAGGCTTTTCATGACCGGAATCTCGCCGACCGGTTCCAGGAAGGTTTTCTCAAGAGGCAAAGCGCAGGGTGGGAGCTCCGCTTCTTTGGCGAGACTGTGGCCGGAGTTGTGTCAATCGATCTTTCAGCCGATTTTCTGGAGCAGCGGGATCTCGAGGTATGGGTGAGCTGGGAGGGAGTGCCCGAGCTCAAAGAAGAAATCGCAGCGTTCGCCCGGCGCCACGGCTGCGATATCGACGTGGTTGAGGTTCCGGGAATAAAGACAAAGCTGCTGGCAGTGCTTCGCGCGGACGGACGCGTGCCTGACCTGGTGATGGTCCAGTCGGATTATCTACCGGAGCTCACCGCAGCGCGGGCGCTGCAGCCTGTCGATAGCCCGGTGACCGTCGCAGCAGGCGGGCTCTCCGGGACCGGCGCGTTCACCCTAGATGACAGGCTCATGGCCTCGCCCTTCTATTTCGACTCGCAGGTTGTCGTCATCAATCCTCAAATCTTTCCTGAAGGGCCCGAGCTTGAACGGGCCGTTTCTGGAGAATGGGACCTGAATGGCTTCAAGCGCGCGGGAAGGGCGATGAAGGCTCGAGGAGCGACTCCCTACTGCTGGAATGCCTACTCTGCCTACTGGCTTGTCTCGTTTCAACACGGTTTCGGCAAAGAACGGCTCATCGAGCCCGACGGCAGGATACTCATGACCGACAGGCCGACGGTCGACGCGGTGAACTACCTGCTCGACCTTCAAGAGGAAGGGCTGCTTGAAGTAAATGAGCGCGACGCCATGGTGACCATTTTTCTCAGGGGCGATGTGGGCGCGATCCTCACGGGATCATACTCGATACCGTCTTTCGAGAAGCTTGGTATCGATTTTGCCGTTGCGCCGTATCCTTTGAACCCGGATACCGGGAAGCCGGTGGCCCCGGTTCTCGATTACAAAGGTTTTTCGATTACCAGAAAAGCACGGAATCCTGTGCTTGCCCGCAGGCTTATTCAATATCTATCGAGTCCCGGAGTGCAGTTGAGATTCACTTCGGCGCTCTCGAAACTTCCTGCACGACAGGACGTGTGGGACGAGCTTGAGCGGTTTCATGCATATTCCACGCCGTTAAGGTTGAGCGCCGAACGCGGCATACCACTCCCACCGGATCAGGCATACGGCCTATTCAAGAATACGATGTGGAAACTACTCCGCCTGGTGTTATCCGGGCAAATGGATACTCAAGATGCCCTCGAAGAAGGGCAGGCCGTGGTAGACGGTCAACTGGCAGCAAGAGGAGGACGAAATGAATAGAAGCAGAAAACTGATGATCGCCGCCTGTATTGTGGCTACACTTTGCGCGGCAACGGCGGTCGCACAGGACCTTGAGACCTGGGAGTTCAAGGTCACCGGCACAGCTACGAAAACCGTGACGTACGGCGAAATCATCGACGCTATGAGACATAGCGTTCACGATGCTGAGATGTTTCTCGATGTAAAAGGGGTAGAACACAAGTACGAAGGCATACCGTTTCGCCAGATTGTCGCGATGGTGGACGGTGATGACAACACTCATCCCTACGAGTTTGATATCGATCTATGGGTGAGAGGCTACGAAATCACGATCACCGCTATCGACGGCTATTCGGCGACCTTTGATACCGCCGGCGTTGATCCCAACGCCTTGCTCCTTGCCGTAAGAGACAACGGCGAACAGATGACGCCGCGCCTGGTGGGGGACCTGCCTCGAAGCTCCTGGGTCGGAAATATAGTCGAAATCAACCTGGGAGCCGGAGACGCGGCGGCGGCAGTCGAGCACGAGCTGATACTCGATGTGAACGGCGTCGAGACCGTATTTACGATTCCGGCGCTCGAGCGTAGCGCCTTCTATGTGGAAGGACCGGGCAGCTACACCACTTCCGCCGGAACAACCATCACCGCAATCTGGGGCGGCATACGGTTCAGCGATTTCCTCAAAGCTTACTTTCCGCTTTCAGCGACGGATACGGTGACCATGGTCGCTATCGACGGGTATGAAATGAGTTACTCCGGCGCCGAAGTCCTCGATGATTCGCAAGGCATCTGGATTATCGCTTTCAAACAGAACGGGGAGTACCTGCCGGTGGATCCGGGCCCCTATAGAACAATCAAGATCGGCCCGGGGACGCCGGATATCCCGGGACACAGCTCCGTCAGGATGATCGGACGGGTGAAGGTTTCCGGCGAAGCGTACAGAGAGTTCACTCTTCGCCTGAGCGGGCTCATGGATGCTGATTTGGATAGGCAGACGATGCAGTCGGGGGTCAGCTGCCACAAGAAGACAGTCCAGTTCGAGAGGAAAAACACCTCCGGATTGTATACCGGCATACCCGTCTGGCGGCTTCTCGCTTACAGCGACGATCCGCGATACGCTCCCCACGGCCAGGACAAGTCGATCCGCTCCTACAACGATGCCGCCGCCGCCGGAGGTTACCGGGTGATCATTATCGCCGCCGACGGTTTTTCGATCGATCTCGACTCCCGACAGCTCGACAAAAACGACGATATCATCGTTGCCATGTATCGCGAAGGCGAGGTGCTCGCAGATGACGAGTGGCCGCTGGTGCTCGTCTGGGACAAGGATGCAGAACTGATACCCGACGGGATAAAGCCGGTAAAACAAATTGTCGAAATCCAAGTGGTTATCGAATAGTTACTTAATCTTACCGCTTGCGGCGCTGCTCCTTGTGATAGGAGCGGCGCCTGTTTTCACCGCGGTGGTCAACTCGTTTTACCACGATTACGGTGATGAGCGTTCCTTTGCGGGGCTGGCCCACTACGCGACATTGCTTTCCGACAAAGGATTCGCCTTTAGCCTGCGCATCAGCGTGCTCTGGGCGTTTCTGAACACCGTCGTTACCGTGGGGGGAGGTTTTCTTATCGCTCTCACGCTGATGCAAAAAAACCTCACCTCGAAAGTGCTGTTCACCTCGTTGATTCTTCCCTGGGGAATCCCTGCGGTCATCCTCGTGCCGCTCTGGCGCCTCGTTATTCACGGCATGGGAGGCACCTCGCTTTTCTCAATCAATCTTCTCACCGATCCGGTCGCGGGCTTTTTCGCGACGGTCTTTGTCTCTAGCTGGATGAGCGTGCCGCTCATGGCCTTTGTCTTTACCGGGGCCCTCAAGACCATTCCACAAACACTCACGGAAGCTGCCCGGGCGGAAGGCGCGGGGAAGGGGACAATCGCCCTTTGGATTTATTTCCCGATGATACGCGAAACCGTTCTCGCGCTTGGGCTCTTGACCTTTGTACGGTCTCTCAAAGAGTTTTCAGTCATTCTTCTGTTGACCGCCGGTGGGCCGCCCTTTGCAGGGGGATTCGCGGGAACGACGATAATCGGCGTGACCACGACAATGGAGATATACCTCTACGAACTGTTCATGACCACCTACGATTACGGCCTGCTCTCCGCGTATTCGATGGTGCTGATTTTCCTTGTCGTTATCGCGGCCGTTCTCTGGGTTGGCGCCCGCAGGCAAAGTGTCAGATCCCGCGCCGTGGTGCTGATTCTCGTTGCGGTTGTCCAGATTGTCTTGGGTGGTTACTGGGGCGTCGCGGCCGCGGTGGCGTACCTCCTGTCCGTCCGGTTTCGCAAGCTCCTGCTTCCGGTGTTTCTCGCAGACCTGCTGACAAACACGATTCATCTGGCGGCGGCCGGGTTTCCCCAAGGCTTTAATCCCGCTCTTGTCATCGCCGCCGTCGCGCTGCCGGTCGTCTTGGCAGGCGGTCAAGGGATAAGGCTCGGCGGCGCGGTGGTGACGCCGCTCAGGCTCATCGCTGCCGTCACCGCGGTGGTCTCTTCTCTCATCATCGTCTATCTGCTCGTCTGGGTAAGTCTTTCCGCCGCCGATGTGGTCTATGTGGACAGGCTCTTTCCGAGGTTTTTCACCGCCGACAATTTCAGGCAGGTGATCGAAGACAGGAACATCTTGAAGTCCTTCGGCAACACCGCCGTGTTGGCCGTTTCAACCGCGCTGATAACGCCGTTGCTTACTTTTCCCGCGGCATTCTGGATTCTTGGAAGACGAGCCTCTACGGGCGAAGTATCTCTGATCGGCGTGCAGCTGCTCACGGTAATCGGCGGTATGCACACCCTTATTCCGTTGTACTGGATCTTCAGACAAGCGGGGCTGATCGGCAGCTATATTCCGCTTGTCATGATTTATATCGCCCATACCGTACCGTTTGCGATATTCACTATGGTGTCGTTTCTCCGATCGGTGCCCCAATCTTTCCGTGACGCCGCCGCGCTCGCCGGGGCGACCCCGTTTGGTTACTTGCGGAGGGTTCTTCTGCCGCTTTCGGCTCCGGTAATCGGCGTGTCGATGATGGCGGCGTTCATAGGCGCGTGGAACGGGTTCCTTGCGCCGCTTATATTCCTCACTGACGACGCGCGGTACCCGATAAGCCTCGCCTTCTACAATTTGATAGGCACCATCGGCAGCGCGGCCCCTAAGTGGGGATTGTTCGCCGCCGCCTCGGCAATCAATATCGTTGCCGTGCTGGCGGTGATGATACCTGCGACTCGCTCGCTCACCCGGACCGATCTGCACCACGTGTAGTTGCGCAGCGCCGGGAAGGAGGCCGCCGGCGTGCCGCCCGGCACGCCGGCGGCCTTCGCACCGCTTTCATTCATGAGAGCAATGAGATAGAGTGTTTCATGAGGCGGCCCGGCGACGCCTCGTTATCGGGAGGATACGATGCAAAAATCAAAGAATCTAAAATTCTTCACGCTCTGCGAAAACTCGGTTGTGAAGGCCGGCGTAACGGGAGAGTGGGGATATAGCGTTCTCATTGAAACCGGCGATAAGACGATTCTGTTCGATACCGGCGCGAGTGGCGCAACTCTAAAAAACGCCATCGGCATGGGTCTCAATCTGTCCAAGGTCGATCTCATCGTCCTGAGCCACGGTCATTACGATCACACCGGCGGCCTTATGGAGGTGCTTGGCCATATCAGAAAAGATATTCCAATTGTTGCCCATCCGGACGTGTTCGCCTCGAAATACGGCTACAATAAGAAAGACGACACATACCATTACAACGGGATTCCCTTCAGGCGCGAGGCGCTGGAATCTCTTGGCGCACAGTTTGAGCTCACTACCGCGCCGTACTGGATTACGAAAGACATCGCTACAAGCGGCGAGGAGCCGCAGACAAACGACTACGAGACCATAGCGGAGAATCTCCGCGTCAAGACTGAAAAAGGCTATGAGCAGGATCCCTTGAAGGACGATCTCTCTATTTTCATCAGGACCGATCTCGGGCTTGTAGTTGTTTTGGGCTGTGCCCACAGGGGAATGATCAATATCCTCAAGCACGGAATGACGGTAATGGAGACCGAGGACATCTACATGGTTGTCGGCGGTACGCACCTGGTAACCGCGGACAAGGCCCGGTTGGACAAGACCATTCAGACGCTTCGCGAGATGAACCCAAGGTGGATCGGCACAGCTCACTGCACCGGCTTTCCCGCCGCCGCCACGGTGTTTAACGCCTTTCCCGACAGGTACTTCGTGAACAGTACCGGGTCCGTTGTGACGTTTCCGTACAAGGGTTGAGACCGGCGGGCGGCAGGCGGCAACGGCACCCAGGCATACGCTGCCGAAGGAGGCGTAGATGAATATCGCGGAACTTCAGGACCTGTCTTTCGAATATGATAAAAGATCCTGCCGTCGAC
>JAFGHN010000030.1 GCA_016930115.1 Spirochaetales bacterium
ACCGCCGCGCCGGGTCAATCGAAGAATCCCGAATCCTCGTCCTGCAGGTATTTCTTGGCGGCGTCCCGGTTGAAACTCACACCCAGTCCCGGCTTGTCCCAGACGTCGATAAATCCGTTTTTGACGATCGGGTCGGGTAATCCTTCGATTAGGTCATACCACCACTGTGGGGACCCTATCGGGTATTCGAAGGCGATAAAGTTGTCCGGCATGGCTGCGCCGACCTGGACCTGCGCTGCCAGTCCGATGAGGCCGTCAAACACCCCGTGCGGGGCGATGAGGACGCCGTGCATGTCTGCGTATTCGGCTATCCATTTCAGCTCGGCGATGCCCCCGACGTCCTCCGGGTCGGGCCCGATGATTCTCACGGCGCGCTTTTCGATAAGCTCTTGGAAATTCTGCCGCAGGTAGATCTGTTCTCCGGTATGGATTGGAGTTGACGTGCTGTTGGTAACGTCCCGGTAGAGATCGGCGGATACGTATGGTATGTAGTCCCCGGTGATCATGTCTTCAAGCCACATGAGGTTGAGTTTTTCCACCGCGCGCGCGAGCCGTATGGCGTCCGGAACCACCATCCCGGGCCCGCAGTCAAGCGCGAGGCCGACCTCGTCGCCGAGGACTTCTTTCATCGCCTGGACGCAAGCGACGATATGGTTCAGGCCCTTTTCGGTGAGCAGTCCCCTGCTGGGGTTGTGGTGGCCCGCTCTTGGCCTGACTTCTCCATAGGAAAAGCCGGGGACCGCGTTCAGCATCTGGCTGTGGAACCCGATGGCCTGTTTTATGATTGTGAACCCTTCCTTGGCCTCTTTCATTTTTCCCATAGCCTCAGCGTAGTCACCGGGAGCATGCCCGTTCATCGGAAACCTGACACCGCCGTTGTAGACCCTGACCTTGTTGCGTACCTTGCCGCCAAGGAGCTTGTACACCGGAAGCCCGGCCGCTTTGCCGGCGATATCCCACAGCGCGATTTCGATAGCGCTGACGGCGCTTCCCCACGGCTTGAAGGCGCCCAGCCTGCGGATTTTCAACATGACCGCTTCCACGTCGGTCGGATCTTCGCCGACGATATAGTCTCGATAAAAAAGAACGTACGGTTTCAGGTAGTACTTGGTTGCTTCGACCTCCCCGTACCCGTCGATGCCCTGATCGGTGGTAATCCTGACCACCGGATTTTTCCCGATAACCGCGCATTTCAAATCGGTGATTTTCATGTCACACCCCCATACGTCAGGATACTATGGCTCTGCTTTCCTTTCCAGCGCCTGCTGTTGATGTAGCGCAATTTGATTCAAGCGGTTACAATCCTGTAACGACATCGAAACCATTATACCGATTTTTCCGGAGGAGCTGAATTTACATGGACCATAGAGAAAGGGCGCTCAAAGCGTTAAACCACGAGCAAACCGACCGCGTTCCCATCGACATGGGCGGAATCCAGCAGACAAGTATTCATATCAAGCCTTATACCGGTTTGGTCGAATTACTCGGCCTTGGCGATGAAGCCGGTGACTTGAGCTCTTTTGATGCGGACGCTCACCGCGCCATGGCGGATCCGTCGGAAGCGGTGCTGCAAGCGATCGGTATCGATTTCCGGGGAATAGGCCTCGGCCAGCCTGATCGTAACCCCCGCCGGTGGATAGACAAAGATCATTACGCCGATGAGTGGGGAGTCATCTGGACGCGTAGCATGGGCAGTTACTTCATCGCCAACAAAGGGCCGTTTGAGGAGGAAGAACCGAGCATCCAGGACCTTGAAAGATACGCGTGGCCCGTGCCTGACGACCCGGGACGCGTACGCGGTCTTCGTGAAAAAACGCTCAAACTGCGAAACGAAACCGGCTGCGCGATTGTGCTGAATCTGCCTTACTGCATCTTGAGAGAGCACCATCGGATACGGGGGTTCGCCGAAGCAATGGTCGACCTGATGCTCAACCAAAACTTAAGCCATGCAATCATGGAGAAAGCACTCGAGGTGAGTGCCGGCATCGCTGAAGCCGCATTGAAGGAAGTGGGAGACATCGTCGACGTGGTGTGCATTCCCGAGGACATGGGAACGCAGCAACAGTTGTTTATGCGGCCGGACATGTATCGTGACCTCATCAAACCGTATCACCGGCGTATGATTGAGACCGTAAAGAGGAACACGCCCGCCAAGGTAGCCTTCCACAGCGACGGGGCGATATCCGACATCATAGGCGATTTTATTGACATCGGCATCGAGGTGCTGAATCCCGTACAGGTTTCCGCCGCGGGGATGGGGGACACCCGGAAACTGAAGCGTGACTATGGCCGGCACCTGACGTTTTGGGGGGCCGTCGACACGCAACACGTACTTCCTTTCGGCACGCCGGCGGATGTCACAGCCGAGGTAAGAAGACGTATCGACGATTTGGCGCATGACGGCGGATACGTCCTCGCCTCGGTGCATACGATAAACTCCGAGGTGCCGTCTCAAAATGTCGAAGCCATGCTTGAGGCGGCCCGCAGTTACTCTCCCCGGTGAGGAAGGGCTCGCGGACCGCGCCTATCAGGTTGCTGCTTGGCCGGTGACAGGTCTCACACGGCCGTTCAAGTCGTCACTCGCTCAGGCGGAGGGTTGATGGCCAGTTCGGCATAGTAGCCGTCTTCGATTTTGGTCATTTTATAGCCACGGGTCCTGAACATATGCAGCATGATATGGTTTTCAGTGAGAATATTCGCGTAGATCTTCTGGATCCTCCGGGCTTTGGCGATAGCTGAAATATAATCGGTGAACTTGTTACCCAGACCCAGGTTGTGCCAGGGATCTGCCACGACGATAGCGAACTCTGCGGTTTCATTGTACTGGTCGGCGACAAGACGAACTACCCCTGCCATTTTTTTCTTGCCGTCTTCCGTGAGCTCGGCGATAATTGCTATCTCCCGGTCGTAGTCAATTTGAGTGTATCTCACGAGTTCCTGATGAGATATGTCCTTGATCAACTGGAAAAACCGGAACCGCTGCGTGCGTTCCGAGAAATTGGAGAACATCTCCTTTTCTAGCTGTTCATCTTCGGGTCTAATCGGACGAAGCACCGCTTTCTGCCCGTTTTTCAATGTAAATTCGGAAATGTATTCAGACGGGTAGGGAGAAATAACCAGATGCTTATAGCGATGCTCTTCGTCGATGGTTGCGTCTTTGTCGAGAATCACCTTGGCGTCCAGAACGACTCCCCCCCTCTCGTCGACGGCGAAAGGATTGATATCGATATCCATGATCTGCGGAAAATCCATAACGAGATATGCAAATTTGTACAGCAGGAATTGGATGGCTGTTATATCGGCTCCGGGCATGCCCCGATAACCCTTGATCAATCTATAGATTTTGGTGTCTTCGATCATTCTGCCGGCCAGGGCCATGTTCAGAGGAGGAAGGCCCACGGTGGTGTCTTTGAAGATTTCCACCGCCACACCGCCCATACCAAAGACGATGGTAGGCCCGAATATCGAGTCCCGCTTACATCCTAAAATCAACTCATATTTTCTTTTCAACATCTGTTCAACAAAGACACCTCTGATATCCGCATCGGGGACATGCTTCCGGCTGGAGTCTAAAATCCGGTTATATGCTTTTTGGGCTTCGTCACGGTCGAGAATATTTAATATAACTCCGCCCACATCGGTCTTATGAAGAATATCCGGGGAAGCTATCTTCATAACCAGGGGATATCCGATATCCTCAGCCAGCTCGATCGCCTCCGCCTCCGTAGTGGCCAGTCCGTGTTTGATGACGGAAATCTGATAGTTGTTCAACAACTGTTTGGCTTCATATTCCGTCATTACCGATCTGTCGTCGGCAATGACTTCCTCGATGAGTTTCTTGCTCGCCGCTTTATCTGGTTTGAACTCGTGCGGAATTTCGGAGGGCGTTTCGTTCAGGACTTTCAAATTTCTGGAATAGTTATACATATGCATGAAACATTGAACCGCGTCCTCGGGAGTTGCGTAAACCGGTATATTGCTGTTTTCCAGGATCTTTTGGCCTTCGGCAATATCCTCCGCTCCCATCCACGAAGCGAGTATTGTTTTTCTTGAACTTCGCGATAATTCGGCCACTTTGGCGGCGATATCGGTAGGATCGGTCATGGCCTGGGGAGTGAGGATGACCAGTATCCCGTCCACGTTCTCATCCTTGATACACAGCTCGACGGCTTTCTGATAGTGATGCGCGCCGGCGTCTCCCAGCACGTCCACCGGGTTACCTTTGCTCCAGAAAGCAGGAAGGTGCCCGTTGAGCTCGGATATGGTCTCTTTGGACAACTCGGCGAGTTGACCGCCCATATCGATCAGCGTATCCGTGGCGATGACACCGGGTCCTCCGGCGTTGGTGACAATGGCGAGACGGTTCCCTACCGGTCTCGGCTGCATGGCGAGAGACTGAGCGATGTTGAAAAGTTCATCAACGGTACCGACGCGGATAACTCCGGCCCTCTTGAAAGCGGCATCAAAAACGAAATCATTTCCCGCGAGGCTGCCGGTATGTGACATGGCGGCTTTGGCGCCTTCCTGGCTTTTACCGACTTTGAGGACAATGATCGGCTTATTCCGGGAAAAAGCACGCGCCGCGCTCAAGAAACTCCTGGCGTTGGAGAGCGACTCCATATAGATGACAATACTGGACGTCTGGGGATCGTTGCCGAAGTAGTCGATCAGATCATGGAAACCGACATCGATCATAGAGCCGATTGAAACAAAGTGGCTGAAGCCTACATTCTGTTCTATCGACTTATCAAGAATCGCCGTACAGAGCGCTCCGCTCTGGGAAATGAAGGCAATCTGGCCGGGAAGAGCCATTTTCCTGGCAAAACTCGCGTTCAATTTGATCGATGGTTTTATAAAGCCGAGACAGTTGGGGCCGATCAACCGCATCCCGTATTTTCTGACGCTCTGCATAATCCGCTCGGTCAGTTTCTTGCCTTCCGCCCCAATCTCGGAAAACCCGGCGGAAATCAGGAGGACACCTGAAACGCCGATCTCTCCGCAAATTTCGACGATTTCAGGCACGGTGCGGGCCGGTGTGGCAATTATTGCCAGATCAATCTGATCGGGCACCTCTTCCAGACTGGCGTAAGCTTTCACGCCCAGAACATTCGACCTTTGAGGATTTATCGGATATACAATTCCATCAAAACCCGAGCCGATGATGTTTTTCATCAGAGAATGTCCGACACTTCCGGCCCTTGCGGAAGCGCCGATAATCGCAATCACCTTGGGATTAAAGAGTTTGTTCAATTTTTTTGTGACCATTTTTCCCTCTATATATTAATTTCTCAATCTTGATTTCAGTAAGGTTCTAACTCGTCGTGACGGGACTTTTCAACCTGGAAAAAATTATACAGGTATTCCGTGAAACTCTCAATATAACCGGATGTGGTCCGGTGTCAACTGCCGGCGGATGGGCTTTGCATATTTGCCGAAAGAGTGAGATAGTACGCTCGCGCCATGCCTCGGGCTTGCCGCGGGCGGCCGGACCGAAGCATCGCAGGAGGGCGACAGTTGTTAAAGAGCGTTACCGCAGACAAAACGTTAAAGAAAGCCGTAATCCTCACAATCGCCTTGGTTGTTCTTGTGGTCTTGTCCACTATCCCGCTTCCGGAGAGCTGGCGTGTTTTGGAACGGGCGACTCTCGATGGCGTCGGCCAGAAAGCCATCGCAGTGCTGATCTTTACCTTGATCCTCTGGATGACCGAAGCGGTCCCGTTTCATATCACCGGTATATTGGGCGTGGTCATCATGGCTGTGGTGAGGATCGACAGTTTTCAGACCATCGTGCGTGAGGGCTTCGGTAATCATATCGTCGTATTCTTTATCGGAGTGCTGGTTTTGAGCGCGTTCATTATGCGCTCAGGCCTGGGCAAACGAATCGCGGTGATGATCCTTTCCTTTACCGGAAACAGCACGCGTACCATACTCTTCGGGTTTCTGGCGGCCGGGACACTTCTTTCAATGTGGATAACCGATATGGCTGTGGCGGCGATGCTGATGCCTCTGGGCAGGGCGATCCTTGAAGAGGAAGGGATTGAGCCGGGCAAGAGCAACTTCGGAAGAGCGCTGATGATTTCGTGCGCCTGGGGCCCGATTATCGGTGGTATCGGGACACCCGCCGGATGCGGTCCCAATCCAATTGCGATCGGCTTCCTCAAGGAAATGGCCGGGATAGAGCTCGACTTTCTCGGATGGATGAAGTACGGGGTGCCTGCAGCCCTGATGCTGCTTCCTTTTTCCTGGGCGGTTCTGCTTATTTTATTCAAACCTGAGCTCAGCCGTTTGAGTAAGACCCCCGCGGACTTGAAAAACGAGTACAAGAAACTACCCCCTCTCGGACGCGAGGAAAAGATCACCATCGGCATATTCTTTCTCACGGTTATCCTGTGGCTCACCTCACCGCTTCTGGAGAGGCTGTTGAACATGTCGATTCCCATTTCCCTCCCGGTCATCTTCACAAGCAGCCTCTTCTTCGTACCCGGCGTAAGCAGGATAAAGTGGAAAGCGATAGAGTCCGAAGTATCCTGGAGCGGAATAATCCTGGTCTTGAGCGGCGTATCGCTGGGCATGATGCTGTACTCAAGCGGCGCCGCCAAATGGATCTCAGTAGTGATGCTCGGCGGTATAGGCAATTTGAATGCTTTTCTGATGATCCTTGCCGTGATACTCGGCGTATCGTTCCTGAAAATAGCTCTCTCGAGCAATACGGTTACTGCGACGATCGTCATACCGATAATCATCGAGTTGTCCCAATTCATGGAGGTATCGACCCTCGCCGTCACTCTGCCGGCGGCGCTTACCTCGTCGTTGGCGTTCATCCTTGTGACTTCCTCGCCGACGAATGTGATACCGTACTCAACGGGCTATTTCTCAATCAAGGATTTCGCAAAAGGAGGAATAATCATAACGTTGATTTCGTCGCTGCTCGTTGCTACCGTCGTCCTTGCTGTTGGTGCGGCTTCCGGGTTGTACTGAACACCGCTGTGGTCCGGGCATGGGCGCAAGCGGCCGGGGTGCAGGACGTTACCCGACCAATTGACCGGCCAAGTCCATGAAATCTATGGCAGCAAGATCGAATGAGGGATCCGGATTCAGGTTCGTTGTTTGATTCAGGCCGTATTCAGTAGTCCGGTAGACGAAAGCCGTTCTCAATCCCGCCGACTGCGCTCCCTTCAGATCGTGATTGTGCGCCGCGACCATCATCACTTCCGCAGGTTGCAGGCCGAGCAGCTGGGCGGCTTTCAGGTACACTTCGGCATCGGGTTTGTAGTGGTTGGAAAGTTCCGCCGAGAGAACACAGTCCCACCGCAGATCCGCATGTTTCGCCATGTTCGTCAGCAGGGCCACGTTCCCGTTGGATAGAGACGCCACTACATAACGTTGCCGCAGCCGTTCGAGCCCCTGTTTCACATCGGGCCAGAGTTCCAGGCGGTGCCAGACCCTGTTCAGGTGATCCTTCCCGGACTCACTCAGTTCGGTAATTCCGAACCGGTCCAGAAGATCGTCGAGAATCATTCGGTGGAGCGCATCTATGCTCAGCCACGGCAGTTCGCCTGACCGGACTCTCTGCATCGCAGGCTCATATCCCGCCCGCCATGCGTCTGCAAACGTATCCCATGCAACGTGGTGATTGATCTCGTCGCCCAGGGCCCTGCCTTCACGGATGATCGTGCTGCGCCAATCGGCAACGGTGCCAAAGACGTCAAAGGTCAGGGCCTTGATGGTATGCAGATCTATGGTCTGTTTCGATTTCATGCCCGTCAATGTACCATGGCTGCTTAGCCTGTACAACGACGAGGCTTCTTGCTCATCACTCACGGCCTCTCGGAAGCTTGACTCGATAATCGAGGCATTTTAGTATCGCGCATGGACTACAGGAGACTAGGGAGAACAGACGAGAAGATAAGCATGATCAGTTTGGGGACCGAGTATCTGATCGACCTCCCGGAGGATCATGTTATTAAGGTAATAAGAAGAGCCCTGGATGCGGGGATCAACTACTTTGACCTGTTTTGGGCAAAGCCGGAGTTTCGCGATATCATGGGCAAGGCGTTCGAGCGTGCAAGAAGAAACGTGCTGCTTGCAGCCCATCTCGGATCAACTCATCAGGACGGGCAGTACAAAGCGGTTCGGAATATAGAAAAGAGTTCTCTGTTCTTTGAGGATTTTTTGACCCGTTACCGCACCAACTATGCGGACGTGCTCTTCCTCCACAACAGCGACGGCCGGGAAGATTACGACGAAATTATGAAGCCCGGCGGCCTCAAAGATCTCGCCCTCGACTACAAGGCGAGCGGCAAGGCGAAATACATAGGGTTCAGCGGCCATACGGTTGACACGGCGATGGAAGCGGTCAAGAGCGGGATAATCGATGTCCTGATGTTCCCGATTAATATCGCCGGTCATGCGGTACCACGCAAACAGGAGCTTCTTCGCGCTTGCATGGAGCACGATGTGGGGCTCATAGCGATGAAGATTTTTGCCGGCGGGAAGCTGCTCGACAAATGGAACTCGATGGAGATACCCGGGCATCTGGTGGGCGGGAAGGAGAGAAAGTTGGAGCGTAGTGGAAACCTCAGCCCTGTTGCGGGTATCCACTACGTTCTTTCACAGCCCGCGGTCACGGCGGTTGTCCCCGGCTGCCGGGATATTCCCGAGCTTGAGAGAGACCTTGCGTACCTCGGTTGTTCTGCCGGTGAGAAGGATTACTCCGCGGCGCTCAAGGATATCAGGCAATTCGAGGAGGGAGAGTGTGTCTACTGTAATCACTGCCTCCCCTGTCCCCAGTCAATCGATATCGGCCCGGTGATCCGTTCCCTCGAAACCTCGAACAGAGAGGCTTACGCGGCACTAACTGTACCCGCGACGGAGTGCGTCGAGTGCGGCGAGTGCGAGTCCAGATGTCCCTTTGGCGTGGAGGTCATTCCAAAGATGCAGCAGGCGGCGGCCCTCTTTGGGTAACATCGGGTAACCAAACATTCGGGTATACGGGAGAATTTCAAATCCAGATGATTGAGACAAAAGAAACAAAGTTCATTCTTGTCCGGCACGGTGAGACCGAGTGGAACCTTTGCAAGAAGCAACAGGGCCATCTTGACAGCCCGTTGACCAAAACCGGTATCGAGCAGGCGCAATTGCTTGCCAAAAGACTGCGTGAGGAAAAAATCGACGCTCTCTACAGTAGTGATCTTGGCCGGGCGGTTCGTACCGCTGAAATTATCGGGGGAGAGGTTGACTTGCCCGTTCATCCGGATAACCGGCTGCGTGAGAGAAACTTCGGCTCGATGCAAGGGATGACGTTACAGGATTATCGAAGCCGGTGGCCCGGGCAGGAGTCATTCGTGGATGCCACGGATCTGGATTATGCGCCTCCAGGCGGGGAAAGCCAGCGCCAATTCTGCAACCGGTGTATTGAGGTATGTGTCGATCTGTCCGCGAGACATCCGGGCAACTCCATCTTGTTGGTTGCGCATGGCGGAGTCTTGAAATGCATTTTCTATCATATTTTGGGAATTGAGCTTACGCAGCCACGACGCTTTTCCATGTTCAATGCGGCGATAAACAGCTTTTCTGTTTCACCGGACGGCTGGCGGCTCATCACCTGGGGCGATACCTGCCACTTGAACGGGACCGCCGTTTTGGATGAGATCTGAGGAAATTCCGTTGCCGGTGATTCGCTCTCATGCCAAGACATAGCCCAGCTCGAGAGATATTTCGCCGGCCAACTTCAAGAGCACATTCCCGACATCCCCGACGCGTTTTTTCGGCAACCTGCCCGTCGGCATCGATGTGCTGATTGCTGCCACTACGCGGGTAGTGTGATCCCGCAGCGGAGCCGCCACACAGCGAACGCCGGCTTCGCATTCTTCGTCGTCCACTGCAAAACCACGCTCGCGAATGCTCTGCAGCTCCCTCAGCAGCTTTGACTTCGAGACAATGGTTTTGTCCGTAAGTCTGGGGAGTCCCCGGGATTTTATCAGGCTGTCGATATCGGCATTACTCTTGTCGATCAGGAGTACCTTGCCAACCCCCGTCGCGCTCATCGGGGCGATTTTGCCGATGCGTTGGAGCGACTGGAGGATGTGGTCAGGACCATCTACAACGTCGATATAGACCACCAGCTGGTCCTGCTCCACCGCGAGCGAAGTAGATTCGCCGAGCTCTTGTGACAACCTTACGATGTGCGGCCGGACCAAATCGCGTATCTTCACCTGACTCTTGACCCGGTCTCCAATCCTGCAGAACTTCAGGGTCAGAAAATACTGAAGCGTATCCGGATTCTGTCCGGCGTATCCGTTGTCCGTCAGTGTTTTGAGAAATCGAAGCACCGTACTTGCCGGCAGATTGAGCGTGTCCCCGATTTCCTGCAGCCGCAACGGCCCCGGCGCATCCGCCATCGTCTCAATAATCTGAAGTGCTTTCGCAATAGACTGGTTACGCTTTGTGGCGCCTTCTGTCCGGTTCAATGAATACTCCGTGACGCGATCATACATGCGATTATAACAAAGCTGGGGCAGGTTGTCTTTTCTGCGTGCGGCCTACACGCGGTCGGGTTGACACTGGCCGATGGCTGATCCATAATGCCAAAAAATGAAATACAATTGCATTAAGTGAAAAGAGGTATTCATATGAGAGTCTCGGAAGCGATCGTGCGGATTCTGGAAAAGGAGGGTATAACGGATGCTTTTGGCATACCCGGCGCCGGTATTAATCCGGTGTACAAGTATCTTAACACGTCCGCTTCAATCCGCCACCACACCATGCGCCATGAAGAGGCGGCGGTCCATGCTGCCGACGGGTTTTTTCGGGCATCCGGCAGAATCGCGGCAGCGATATGCACATCGGGTCCGGGAGCGACAAATTTCGTCACCGGATTGTACACTGCGAACATCGACTCAATTCCCGTTATGGCGATTACCGGTCAGAATATTACCGCCCTGCTCGGAAAGGACGCCTTCCAGTGTGTGGACATCGCCCAAATCGCGGCGCCGGTATGCAAGAAGACATGGTGCGTGAAGGAGCCGGAGGCTGTCCCTTCGGTTTTTGCTGAAGCGTTTTATACCGCAAGAGCCGGCAAACCGGGTGTTGTCCTTGTAGATCTCCCGCTCGATGTACAGATGGCCGAGATCGATTTCGACATCGGTTCATATTCGCCACGGTCTGTGGAACCGGTTCTTCCTGAGAAGGAGCTTATTCGTAAGGCCGTGGATCTTCTCGCTTCGGCACAAAAGCCCGTTATGATCATGGGAGGCGGGGTGATTCTGTCTCAAGGTGAGACCGCGTGTGTTGCGCTTGCCGAGTTCATGAAGCTTCCTGTCATCGCTACATACATGGCTAAGGGGGGGATACCGGAGGACCACCCGCTCAACGCTCAACTCATGGGAATCCAGGTGGGGGCGTCCTCGATCGGTAACCGGGTATTCCTCGATTCGGACGTGGTACTGGGAATTGGGTGCCGGTTCACGGACCGTCATACCGGAAATATTTCGGTGTATAAGGGCGACAGGAAGTTCATCCACGTAAATATAGAACCGAGTGAAATCGGAAAGATAATCGAACCGGAAATCGGCATCGTCTCGGATGCAAAGGCGGCCGCGGAGGCTCTGCTTGCCGAGGCCGAAAGGCGCGGTGGGGAATGGAAAGCCGCCCACCGTGTGAAAATGCTGCCGGAGATGCGGAAAACCGTCATGCTTACACCCGGCGAGGACGGAAACGGCATACATCCAAAGACGGTGTATCACGAGATCAACCGGATATTCGACGATGAGACGCTGTACACTACCGGATGCGGTAATAATCAGATTTGGTCGGGCCAGTACCAGCGCATGAACAAGCCGAGGAAGTACCTGCCTTCAGGTGGAGCGGGGACCCTCGGGTTCGATATTCCGGCCGCCATTGGCGCGTCGGTTGCGGCCGGGAGGGCCAAAACGGTGTGTGTCATGGGTGACTTCGGTTTCACTTTCCTGGTGGAGGAGCTTGCAGTTGCGGCCAAAGAGCGGCTGCCGGTCTCAGTGATTATCCTCAACAATGCCAATCTGAGCCTCATCCGGCAGAATCAGAAGTATGCGTACGATTATGAGTACGCCGTCGAGATGAAGGAGAACAAGGGTATCATCGACTACGTCAAGGTGGCCGAGGGTTTCGGCTGCAAGGCCGAAAGGGTCCAAGGTGCCGGCGATCTTCCCGGCGCCTTAGAACGTGCCAAGGATGCGGACGGCCCGTATGTCGTCGAGATATTTGTCGAGGATGAAACCGACTGCAATATGGGCATCGCCATCGATTCAATAAGGGTGTTTATCTAAGAAGGCGTCGCGTGGGCTTATCCCGGCCGGGCTTGAAATAAGGCGCGATGCCTGAGTCGCACCGGCGGTATGCCGCTTGTCAGTTTCTCGTGAAGTTCCCGGCTGACTGTCTTGAGTTCGTATATCATTGTATGCCACACGGCGGCCTCGCGATCACCGGCGATGCACTTGATGCGATTGATCTCTTTATATGGCTTCTCCGTCTCGTGCGCGGTCTTGACCGGTGTTCGATTATTTCCGGCGTTCTTGAAAGCCGAAGGGCCGTTCCGGTCGTACCTGAGAAGGGTATGCGCGGTTGAAAGCGATCCCGCCCAGGGGTAGGATCGCATAGCCCATTGGTCCGCGAGAACTCGGATTGCCTCGTCCAGAGACATCAATTCTTTCTCGCTTTTCCATTCGTGCAGCGGGGTGAAGAACAAGGCGGAGCCGATTTCGTCCCCTTTCACGGTCCACACCTCTTCGATATCGAAGCTCTCCGGATGCGCCGCGACGGCCGATCCCCGGGAAAGTGAGAACTCCCCGAACATAAAAAGCGACATCAAGCCATCGAGTTCGTTGACGAGCTCGACGGTTTCCATCGCCTCGGCGAAGGTTTCGCCCGGGAAGCCGTAAAAACACATGATTTCAGCCGCTATGCCCGCCTCGGAAACCCTGCGAATCACCGCCTGCATTGTTTGCCTGTCAAGGCCTTTGTTCATCCGGCGCAGAATAGTGTCTGAGCCTGATTCCACCCCAAAAGAGAACGCCAACGCACCGGATTCCTTGAGAAAGCTGATACGATCGGCGGTGAGGGAGCTTTCCGCCCGGATGTCCGAAGCCCAGCGGATTGACCCGTTTGGTAACCCGGCTGTTTTCGCCGATAGGAACAGATGCTCGAGTGCCGCCGGCGACACCGTGTCCCCTGAGAGGTAGAAGATGCGGGACCCGTACCGGAGCGCCGAGGCGTGCAGCGCTGCCGCCGTTTCGCGGTGCGGGCGTTCCCTGTAGGGCGCGGTACCGGAGGATGTAAGGCCGTAATGGCAGAACGCGCACCTCCCCCAATAGCACCCGCGGGTGAAATCGACGGGAAGCACCGGCTCGGGAGAGAGGTAGAGATCGAGGGGTAAGCCTTCATAGTCCGGAAAAGGAAGCCGCCCCAGGTCGCCGTTATTCGACCCGGTGATTATTCCGGCAGGCCTGAGGCCTGAAGCCAGGGCCTCGGCGATTTGCAGAAGGGCAGTCTCTCCTTCGAACAGAACGATCGAATCAAACGGGCCTAGAAACCCTTCGCCCGCCGCGCCACGGTGCGCGAGCAGCTGCGTAAGCGCCGGCCCCCCCGCAGTCAGGTACATATCCGGCATCATCCGCCTGAGAGTATAGGCGAACGAAAACGCACTCTGAAGCTGACCCGTAAACGCGACGGAGAACCCAACCACGTCCGCATGGACTTCACGCAGACGGGGAACGAGATCTCCCGCGATGTATTCAAGAAACGGGTTCCGATCAGGCTGCGATTCATCCTGGATTTCCTTGGCACAAAGGAGAGCAAAAGGGGTACGATACGATGAAAAAGTGATCCTGGCCGGATAATAAGCGGCCGAGAGCACGCTGAGCGCCAGCTCAACCGTTTCTACCGCGCCGGAGTATGCCGCGTCATCGTAAAATGCGCTCCCCCGTAACACCCTCAGCGCGCCGGCAACCCGGTCGGGTAATGTGCTGAAACCTTTGTCATATACGGGGGAAGCCGAAAGCTCGAGAGCCTGAGCGTGCGAAAGATTTCCGGATACCGCAAGGTCCTGCGTCCGGCGCTCCACCCGTCTGCAGAGTGTGTCTAGTTTCTTTTTTTCCAAGAGCCGGCAGTAGAATTCGATATTGGCATCGATGGGAAATGCAGCTATTCCCTTGGACCGGAGATAACCCGAAAGCACCGGGAGCGAGATGTACGGCGACGTCGGATCGGCGGTTGGCGGATATATAATAACGACATTAGTACCCATATAACCAGCAATGTAGTAAAAAAGGATATAAAGTCCTATCAAAGCATAATAAATGTACAGATATGGACAATTATGCCTTCTTCCAGTATATTTTGCACAAAAGGTATTCGTCAACCGTGTATAGGGCGATACGTGAGGAGGAGTGTATGGTGCGATATATGAGGCTTGCAATGATCTTTCCGGCTTTGCTGGTTGCGGCGGGGTGTGCCAGGCTTCCGAAGGCCGAAATCGAAGCTGCGACATCGGCATTGGAAGAGGCCGCGGCCTTTGAAGCCGATACCTACGCCGCGGGCGAGTTTGCGCTGGCCCAGAGCGCGCTGGCCGAGCTCAACGTCGAAGTCGCGGTGCAGAATGAAAAACCGGTGGCATCCAGGAGTTATGATGCCGCGGTCTCCCTCGCCGCCGAAGCAAAGAGCGCGGCCGAGGGAGCGAAAGTGCTTGCCGCCGAGAAAAGGGCGGAACTTGATTCCCAGTTGGCCGAAGGGCTGGCGGCACTGGAAAGGGAATTAGTTTCAGCAGTTGAGACCTTGACCAAGGCCCTTTCTATCAAGCGGATAAATATTGACAAAGAAGACTTCGAAATCGAAATGAACGCGGTAAACCGTCTGGCTGGACAGGCGAGGAATGATATGTCAGCCGGGATGCTCTTTGATGCGCGGGAGAAAATCGTAGAAGCTCTTGAAAGGCTTGCCGCGAGCGAGATGAAAATAGGCGCCGCCGCGATGGACCGCAAAAGATAAGTGATGGATCTCACCTTATCCGAGGTTGCCGCGCAACTCAGGGTGTCAAGAAAAACGATCTACCGCTGGATTCAGGAGCAGAGACTACCGGCGTACAGAATGGGTCGCCAGTTTCGCTTCAGCCAGCTGGATATCGACACATGGCTTCAGGCCAACCGGATGGAGGTTCAGCCTCCCGGTGAAAACGGCGCATCTCGTGCGGCCAGGATGACGCAAAGTCTGGCGGATCTTCTGAAACGCGGCGGGATATACTACAAAGTTGACGGTGCCTCAAAAGAGGAGGCGATCGCCAACGCGGTGGATGCCATGGTACTTCCGCCGGGTGTACCAGCTGCTCAGTTCCTGCAGATGGTACTCCAGCGCGAACGTCTGGCAAGCACCGCATTGGGGCGAGGGATCGCTTTCCCACACCCGCGGGTACCATTTCAATTGCATCCGGAACAATGCGGCATTTCGATCTGTTTTCTGGAAAAAGCTGTGGACTTTGGCTCACTCGACGGACAATTTGCCCAAATCCTGTTTTTTGCATTTCCGGAGAATCTGCAACATCATCTTCAGTTGGAGGCGAAAATCTGCCATATGTGCCGCGCTGACGGATTCACGGCATTTCTCAGCGCTCAGCCCGGCAGGCGCGAAATCATGGAATATATTGAGAAATTCGAAGCGCGTGAACAGGAAGCTTGAATGCAATGCTGGCGGAAATCGAAATAGACCATGTAAGCCAGATGGGTCATGGCGTGGGTTATGATGCCGCGGGCAATATATATTTTGTGGAAGGCGCGATACCCGGCGATACGGTGGAAATTTCCTTTTCGGAACATGGAAAGCGGTATCGTGACGCGGAGCTCCTTTCGCTGAAGAAACCTTCGCCTGAGCGCGTCCCGCCGGTCTGTCCCCATTTCCAGGTGTGCGGCGGTTGTGACTGGCTTCAGTGGGAGTATCGGGCGCAGCTGGATGCCAAGGAGAAGATGCTGATGCATCTTCTCGAAAGAAATGATATCCGCTTCAGGAACAAGCTCCCCATCGCGGAGGCCCCCTCCCGCCTTGAATACAGAAACCGGATCCAATTGCACTGCCAGGGCGATAAGATAGGATTCAATCGCCGTCGTTCCCACGAAATTGTGGAAATCGAATATTGTCACCTCGCGCACCCCAAGCTCAACCAGGCACTCCGGGAGCTGCGCGAAAAAAGACCAGGTTTTTCTCTGGAGCCGCGATTCGAGCTTCTGCTGAATGAAAAAGGGACGGTGGAAGTTGTCCGGCAAACTGAAGCGGAGAGCTTTCTACAGGTGAATACGGCGCAGAATGAACGATTGCGCTTGCTCGTAGCAGAGATCGTCCGTTCGGATGGCGGAAAAAATATACTTGAGCTTTACTGCGGCGACGGAAATCTGACTTTTGCCTATCGCCCTCCCGAAGGGCGGATTATCGCCATTGATGCAAGCTCTGCGGCTATTGAAAAAGCCCGCAAACGAGACAACGGGACAGGGGCAAGCGTAGATTTTCGCCAAATGCGTATCGACGGCGCTCTTCGCCGTCGGTTACCCGCCGGTTACCGGGACGGCTATGATACGCTTATTCTCGACCCGCCAAGGGCCGGCGCGGACCTTGCGAGTTTTGTCCACAACAAATTGATGCACATCATTTATGTAAGCTGTTCGCCGGGAACGTTTGTCAGGGACGTGCGGTCCCTCAAGAAAGAATTCGCCTTTGAGACCTTGCAGGCGGTGGATATGTTCCCGCACACCAGGCACATCGAGTTTGTCTCATATCTCAAGCGTCTTCTCTGATACCTATTGATAAGTTTGCGTGAAATAGCAATAATGTGATCTCCAGGATGACAGCTGTCGCGGTCGGGCACAAGCAGGCAGGCAGCTGTTAATCAATCAATTTGGAAAGCAAGGTATCACGAATGGGAAAGACAATTGTTGAGAAGATATTGTCACACGCGAGTGACAATAGCGACGCATCGGCAGGTGAGATTGTCAATGCAAGAGTATCGTTTATGATGACCAATGACGCGGTGGGAGAGTTGACCGTCGACGCGTTCGAGAAACTCGGGGGAATTCCTTGGGACAGTGCGAGGATCGCTGTAATCCTTGATCACTACATCCCTGCGACGACTGAAGACGCCGCAAGAACGCACAAGCTGCTCAGAGATTTTTCGAGAAAACACGGTATGCACCTCTTTGACCAGACGGGCGTATGTCATCAGGTGATGCTTGAGAGCTTCGTTTCTCCCGGTGACGTGGTCATCGGCACTGACTCCCACACCTGTACGTACGGTGGCATCGGGGCTTTTTCTACGGGTGTGGGCTCAACCGATGGCGCGGCGGCCATGGCAACAGGCAAGATTTGGCTCAGAGTCCCGGAGACCATAAGGGTTGAGCTTATCGGCAAGTTATCACCGCATGTCCATCCAAAGGATCTCATACTGCACGTAATCGGGACCCTTGGCGCGGACGGAGCTACCTACCAAGCTTTGGAGTTTTCCGGTGAAGGCGCGGCGACTATTTCGGTTTCGGGGCGTTTCACTATATGCAACATGGCTGTGGAGGCGGGAGCAAAGGCAGGTATATTCGAGCCCGATAATGAAACAAAGCGATTTATGGCAGAGCGCGGAAGAGAAGGGGTGTATTTCAAAAGCGATCCGGACGCCCGCTACTGCAAACATCTGAAAGTAGACCTGAGCAAGCTCGGCCCCCAGGTCTCCTGTCCGTGGGCGGTGGATAACGCGGTGCCGGTGGAAGAAGTGCAGGGGACCCGCATCGAACAGGCGTTCATAGGATCATGTACCAACGGCAGAATCGAAGACTTTCGAACCGCGGCGAAAATACTCAAGGGGAAGACCATCCACCCGGAAGTCCGGATGCTTGTTACGCCGGCGTCTCAAGAAGTTTACATGCAGGCGGTGACCGAAGGGCTCATCGAGACATTCATTAGTGCGGGCGCGATAATCTGCAATCCGGGATGTTCCGCTTGTTTTGGAGGACAAGGCATGCTGTGGGAAGGGGAAGTGTGCATCGGCAGCCACAACAGAAACTTCAGGGCGAGGATGGGACACAAAAACTCAAAAGTGTATCTGGCGTCACCGGAAACAGTTGCGGTGTCTGCACTATCCGGCAAGATTGAAGATCCGCGGCAGCATTGAAAGGAGCAAATCATGTCTACCATTAACGGAAAAGTATGGAAGTTCGGCGACGCCATAGATACGGATATCATCATTCCCGCGCGTTACCTGATACTTCCTCTCGATCAGATGAAGCATAAGGCAATGGAACCGCTGCGTCCCGAGTTTGCGGCCCAGGTAAGTAAAGGGGATGTCATCGTCGCCGGCAAGAACTTCGGGTGCGGCTCGAGCAGGGAACAGGCCCCGGCGGTGCTCAAAGAACTCGGAATCAGAGCAATCGTGGCGGTCAGCTTCGCAAGGATCTTTTTCAGAAACGCAATCAATCTTGGTATTCCTGTCATAGAGTGCGAAGGAGCCTCTGCAAAGGTGGAAGAGGGAGATGATATTGAGATTAACCTCTCTTCCGGTGAAGTACGTATCCCCAAGCGGGACTTGAGTTTTTCCAGTTCAAAATTGCCGGATTTTCTCCTCGAAATAATTAATGACGGCGGATTGATTCCCCATCTCACTTCAAAAGGGAAAAGCTGAGTCCGCAACAGGGGAACACTATCAAGCAGGGGCACTACTATAAGTGGTTCGTGTTTCTTGCCATCGGCACGGGGATGTTCACGTCTGTTGCCGATGCGGGGAGCACGATTGTCGCGCTTCCCACAATCGCCAGCCAGTTCGGCACCGACTTACCCACGACTCAGTGGGTCGTTGTCGCATATCTCCTGACAATCAGCGCATTGTTGGTCCCGATAGGGCGGCTTTCCGACATTTTGGGAAGGAAACGGATCTATATCGCAGGTTTCTGCATCTTTGCCGGGGGGGCGCTGTTAGCAGCGTTTTCCGACAGTGTGACTACTCTGGTTCTTGCGCGGGTACTGATGGGGATTGGGGCGGCCATGAGCCAGGGGCCTTCGATGGCTATCATGATATCCGCTTTTCCACCCGGTGAACGAGGCAAGGCGCTGGGGCTGCAAATGAGTGCCGTCGGGACGGGGGCGGTCGCAGGTCCCGCGCTTGGAGGCCTCATTGTCAGTAGTCTGGGCTGGCGAGGAATCTTCTTTGCGACAAGTGCTCTCGGACTCATCTCGGCTGCCGCGGCGGCGTTCATCCTGCGGCCCGACAAGAGAGAGAAGGGGCAACCCCGGGCTCCCTTTGATTGGTTGGGCGCTTTCTTCTCCGCGGGATTCCTTGTTCTCTTTCTCCTCGGCATGAGCAACGGGCCCAAAATCGGCTGGGCGTCCTTGTACGTGATAGCCTCGTGCGCGGGTGCAGCGTTGCTTCTGGGATTCTTCTTGTGGTGGGAGCTGCGGGCTGCAGCGCCCATGCTGGACATACGGTATTTCAAACAGCGAATTTTTTCCGTTGGTGTCATTTCACGCTTTGTGATGTTCATGGGGATGTCTTCCGTACGTTATCTGATGCCTTTCTATTTTCAATCGATTTTGGGCTTCAGCGCACGATCCTTCGGTTTAATCGCTATCCCGGCGGCGGTGTGTACGATCATCGTATCCCCCCTTGCGGGGCGGTTATCGGACCGCTACGGGTGGAAAAGGTTTGCCATTGGCGGTCTCATTGTCGGAGCTATTGGTCTCTTCCTCTTGGGAACAGTCTCCGCCGAGTCTTCGTTCTTGCTTGTAGTAACCGCCTGGGTGCTGCAATCCATAGGACACGGGGCGTTCAGCGCTCCCAACAACGCTTCGGTACTTTCGGTGGTTGACAGAGGGAAATACGGCGTCATGGCCAGTTTTGTGAATATGGTGCGTAATGCCGGAAATGTGACAGGCACGGCCCTTGCCACCGCGATTGTCACTTCGGTTATGGTCTCCCGCGGGCTTCCGCCAACACTCGAGGCGGCATCCGGGCGTGCAGAAGGTCAGGTGGCGCAAGTGTTCACAACCGGGATGAGCGCCGCCTATATAGCGACCGCTGTACTGATCTGTCTCGCCCTGGCGCTGCATCTGCTAAAAGAATCCCGGGGGAAAGCGATCACGCCGGACAAATAATCAAACGGTAGATGACATCGAAAGACATCTTTGCGGTGGCGATAGCCAAAAGAAAGGGGCAAGGTGTTTAGCCTTGCCCCACTGTTTTTTTTATCTCTTATCAGAACTGCTTCAAAGAACTGCTCAGTAGTGTCTTGTCTGTTAGAATCCCAGTTCTTTCTTCAGGTTCTGATCAATCCACATATACGGGATCATTTCATGCGGAGTTCCATCACTTAAGCTGAACTCACCGTGGTAGTTCTTCACCCAGCTCCACCAGTACATTCTCGATGCTCTGGGGGCGAGTGACAGATACGGGGCATCCTTCATCATGACCTGCGATGCCTGTTTGACAATACCGGCCTGTTTGCTTTCGTCGGTCTCCGCTTCCAGCTTGGCCATGAGCGCGTCAAACTCCGGGCTTGAATATCCCGCGAGGTTGTAGTACGCCCCGGTCTTTCCTTCTGAGGTCAATACAATTACAGGATTTGCCGAGTCGAGACTGCCGGGAACACATACACCGTCGTATGTTACAGCATACATAGTTGCAGCGAGAGCGCTGGGTTCCAGCACGTTTATCTCGCCATCAACGCCGATCTTGGCCCACTGCTCTTTCAGGATGGCAGCGACATCTTGATCGATAGCGACGTTTCGCACGAAGATCTTTGTCTTGAAGCCGTTAGGATAACCGGCGTCCGCGAGCATCTGTTTTGCCTTGGCCGCATCATATTTATAGAGCGCGGCAACATCGGCAGGAAGTTCACTATCCGCAACAAAAAAATCGGGGTTGCCCGGGGATTGCGGGTGGAACCGTATCGGTAGAGTCTCGCTCCTCAACAGTTTGGCGAAAATCGCCCTGTCCGTGCCGACCGACAATGCCTGGCGGACTTTGGCGTTATTGAAAGGTTGGATCTTCGTATTGAATGCAATCGCCTGTCCGTTGCCCGGGTTGAAGACGTGCATATTAAGATTGGGACCAATGTTATCATAGTTGTCCCACTGGCCGATCTGGGGTTCCATGTGAAAATCAACTTTCCCAGTGCGTACCGCAGACATCATCGTTGCAGCATCGGGAATGATCGGGAATACCAGTCTGTCTACAAACGGCATTTGATATTCCTTGCCGTCAATGACCGTCGTGTCCCAATAGTTGGGGTTCTTCTTGTAGGTCATGCTTGAGCCGATAGTATATGACTCGAACATGAAGGGACCGGTACCTACCTGGTTCTTCCACAGTTGCGGGTTATTGTCTTCAAGCTCGGGCGGAGAGTACACCGCGCGGTCTTCAAAACCGATGTAATACATGAATTGGTTGTTGAAGTTCTCGAACTCACAGACAACGGTATATTTATCCGTTGCGTATACATCCTTGTTCAGCGTGCCGTTGAATCTGCTGCCCCAGGAAGCCTTCCTGAAGGTGTTGATATCAAAAGCGATATCTTCAGCGACAACTTCCCTC
>JAFGHN010000191.1 GCA_016930115.1 Spirochaetales bacterium
ATGTCAGTAATTTCCATGGGACCTCCTCGCCCCGTTAACGCGTCCTTTTCATTCTAATACGTTAGCAGTTAACCCGCAAGCGTTTCTTTTAACCAGAACCGCATGCCCGAAAATTTGGAAACGGCCTTTACCGCGCCGGCGTGCGTTTCAAACAAGCCAAAACAAGCGCTTCCGCTGCCGGAAACAGCGGCGTGAACAGCCCCTCCGGACGCCAGGCCGGCGCAAATTCGCTCTAGCACCGGATACCGGCGATACAAAACCGGAGAAAAAGCGTTAAAAAAGCGCCACTTTTCGGTAGGGCCTTCAATAAGCAAACGTAGGTCTTCCGCGTCAGGGTGCAACTCTTGTTGAGCTTCGATTTCCGTATCAAACCAGCAATAAGCCTCCCTCGTACTTATCGGAAAACCGGGATCCACCAGGAGGACCCACCATGATCTTTTGGGGTAAATCTCACGCAGGATTTCTCCCCTCCCGGAAACCACCGCCGAGGGACCGCCTAAAAAGAAAGGGACATCACTTCCAAGCCGGGAGCACAATTCATATAGCCGGTCTACCGGCAATACAGCGCCGTGAAGATGGTTGAGAGCCATGAGGACGGTAGCGGCGTTGCTCGACCCGCCGCCCAGACCCGCGCCTATCGGGATTTTCTTGTCTATGCGTATTATGCAACGGCCGGAAATACCGCTTTCTTCGTAGAAAAGTTCCGCAGCTTTGAACATGAGATCGGCCTTCACGGGAACGCCGGCGTTTCCTTCGATAACCACGCTTGTTGAAGCGGGCTGTAGATTCACATAGATTGAGTCGTAGAGGGATACCTTGAGAAACCAGGAGCAGATATTGTGGTAGCCGTCAGGCCTTTTGCCTCCGATGCCGAGGTGTACATTTATCTTTGCCGGCGAAAGAAAAAGCATATGGACACCACTTTACGTAATCCTTTAAAAAATGCAAGAAGCGTGTAAAAACTGTTGACAGAACCGTTTTGTTCTACTTAGATTGTCTCGATATTGACGGCGTAGACAAAACTTGAACTGCCTGCTGGAGGTCCTAGGCATGGAGACACCCCCACTGAACGATCCTTTGGATACTGAACCAAGCATCATGCCGGTCTTCTCAAATGAGGATGAGGATTACTACGACGACAATTTTGACGACTACGAAGAAGACTACGATGATGATTTCGATGATTTCGAGGATGAGGAAGATCTGGAGGATGAATACCAAGACGATATGACAGACGAATTCGACGATTTTGAAGAAGAAGACGAGGAAGAAGAAGAGTCATTCGACTCTGATGAAGAGGGCGAAAATGACGACTTCGACTACGACGACGGTCTCGATTACGACGACTTTGACGAGTGATAGAGAGACTTTCCGCTGAACCACAGTCGTTCTAGATCGTAAAAAGCCCGTATTTCTTCGTTCATCAAGTGAATTACGAAATCTCCACAATCGATGAGCACCCATCCATCATCGTTTAGTTGTTTGTGTCTGTTATTCGGCTCGATGGAGTTGTCCTTGAAGAACGCCCTGAGATACCGAATAATCCCGCGCATCTGCGCTTGACTGTTGACCGTCGAAATAATGAAGTAATCCGTCCAGCTGCTCTGCTCATGGATATCAAGCACTACGGTATTCTTGCCGTTGTGATCGTCGATCAGCTTTGCCAGCTCAACGACCTTCTCACTCCTTACAGTATCTGCCATCAAAATCCTGTCCGAGTATAATTGTAACATCGACTGCCGCCAGGGACATACCTGCTTCGGGATCCGAAACCAGATACGGCTGCTGTTCGATATTCGTGCAACCGATAAGCGATGCCACACGTTGCGCGGCGAGCATATCGTTTGTTCGTGATATTACCAACGTTTTTTCGTAATCGAACCTGTCCGCGTTCCCGTACAGCTCAACTTCATAGCCGAAATTTATAAAGAGCTGGCGGGTGCGGGCGGCCAGCCCCTGTTTTGTGGTCCCGTTGAGCACTTCCAGAATCACAGTCAGCTCTTCCTCGCTTAATACTTCGGTATTTGCCAGCGCTTCCACGAGCTGCCGTACACTTTCCTGGATCAGCTTACCGTTCGAATGCGGGAAAAGCAGTACCTGATCGTCCACCGCCACCTCATCGCCATGGACCGGTTTGAGAATGAGGTGATCCACATCAAGCCCGTGTAATGATTCGAGAAGTGATGCGAAAGCACGCTTCCCCATTGACGTATCAAAACGGTCATAGAACTCTCTGAAAACATCTTCGCGCGCGAGGTACTCTTTTTTCTCACCTATCTTCTTCAGAAGCGATTGGACCGCCTTCTGATGCCTGGTGCGGGACTCGAGGCTTGATTCGTTCTCATCGGTAAATGAAACATAGGTAGTCGCCTTTCTCCCATCGAGGGTCACGCTGCCTGACGGAACGAGCACCAGCCTCCCTTCTTCGACGATTTCGACCGGATCGGCGATAAAAAGGTCTATCCCGTCCAGAATATCGATGGCGGCTTCCATTCCCCCCAGGTCGAATTGCATGGTCTGGGAAATATCGAGCGCGATGAGACGAGATACTTTCGCCCTGAAATCCTCCGGGTCAGATTGGTCAAAGAGTGTATCTATTCTGTCCACTCGCTTGAGCGGCTCGATGACGTCACCCCATTCACCGGGTATATCGAGAAGCGCACCGTTACCAGTTGTCGGGTGATAGAGAAAGAGTTCCGAAAAAAGGAGGGTGCCGGCGTCATGGACCATTATGAGAATACTGATCAGCCGGTTTTCGCGGATATCTTCAGTTATTTTGTCGCTTCGCAATTGGAGAGCGAGCAATAGTGCCGACGCACCTATAACGAGTATTATCAGTGCGAGAACAACAACCCCTTTATCGATGGCTCTCTTTCGGTTTCTACCCTTCATATCCAGTTACGGTGATTAACCGTGCATGAGCATAGCAACGATACATAGTGACGTCAATCTTGCGATCTTCACCTGTACAGACCATGAGCCTCAATATAGCTGGCTACGCTGTGCGGAACGTATCTCTCGATGCTTTCTCCCTCTTTCACTTTGAAACGGATGTTCCTCGAAGCGGCTTCTATCAACGGATTATTCAGATACCTGTGGTTTACACTGAAGTCCTTTTTTGCACGCGAGCTTCTCCGGGCCACGATAAGGTCCACCATTTCAACGAGTGTGTCCACCGATTTCCATTTGTGAAAACCATCGATGAGGTCATCACCGATAATCAGGCCTGGTTTGCCTCTTACCGCGTAATGTTTGTTTATGTAATCAATAGTCTCTATGGTGTAGGAGACACCACCGCGCTCTATTTCGCATGTCTCGATGCGAATGTAGTCTTTGTCGCCAACAGCGAGCTCAATCATCGCGATCCTGTCTTCCGCCGCTGTCCGGATATCCGCGGATTTGTGCGCAGGGACCGCTGACGGTACGAAAAGGATGATATCGTATCCGAGCTCCGACTTTACACAACGGGCTATCGAGATATGACCGTAATGTATCGGATTGAAAGAGCCACCGAGAACGGCTATCGTTTTACTTCCGGGAGTCACCTTTCGCTGCCTCTACCATCCTGACAAATCGACCTCTCAGTTCTTCGATACCTTGTTGGGTGAAGGACGAGACCTGCATCACAATTTCACCGGCAAAGCTCTCTTGAAGGGCCTCCGCCCTCCCCTCGGCCTCAGGTATATCCGCCTTTGTGCCTACAATCAGCCGTTTTTTTTGAGCGAGTGTTTTATCAAACACCTCAAGCTCCCTGATGAGCATCGGGAAAACTCCCAGATAATCATCGCTCGAAAGGTCGATGAGAAATGCGAGTGTCGTAGTGCGTGAAATGTGCTTCAAGAAACGAAATCCGAGCCCAGCGCCCCGGGAGGCACCCTCGATCAGACCTGGTATATCCGCCAAGACCATTTCTGCGTAACCTTCCCTCATCACGCCAAGGTTCGGCTCCTTCGTCGTGAAAGGATACGCCGCAATTTTCGGTTGCGCTTTCGTCAGGACCGACAGGAGAGTCGATTTGCCGGCGTTCGGTTTACCGACGAAACCGATATCGGCAACGAGACTCAGCTCAATTCTCAAGTTTGCCGATTCGCCGGGAAGCCCCGGTTGGGCATACCGTGGCGCCTGGTTGACTGAAGTGGCAAAGTGGGAATTGCCCTTGCCGCCTTTTCCGCCGTGAAGGAAAGTCCATCGTTCGATATCCGCCAGGTCCTTTATTATGCGGTTTGTCTCCTTGTCCCTGATTACCGTGCCCGGGGGAACCTCGATGACGACCGGTTTGCCGTCCTTCCCATGCAATTTCTTCTTGCCGCCCGGCTGCCCGTCTTCCGCATGAAACACGTGCTTGAAAGCGATATGCGAAAGTGTCTTGAGGTTTTTTCTTACCTCAAAGATCACATCCCCGCCACGTCCGCCGTCACCACCATCGGGACCGCCTTTGGGAATATACTTTTCCCTGCGAAAAGAAACTGCTCCTTTTCCTCCGTGTCCGGATGAGACTTCAATAGTTGTTTCGTCTACAAATGCCAATCTGGCACCTTTGAAAATAGTGACATGCGTATCGAAGCAAACAAAAAGGCTTTGTTCCGATATGTTTTATAAGTTGTTATTCCGCCGCCGTAAGCTCGATGTTCACGTACCGTCTGCCGCGTCGCTTGTTGAACATGACGGTCCCGTTTGCTGTGGCAAAAAGCGTGTCGTCACTCCCGCGCCCCACATTGACGCCGGGATGGAATTTTGTGCCGTTCTGACGTACAAGGATTTCTCCAGCCTTGACAATCTGGCCGCCAAAGCGTTTTATCCCGAGCCGTTGGCTATGTGAATCTCTTCCGTTCTTGGAGCTTCCACCGCCTTTCTTATGAGCCATGCTGTCTCCTTTACCTGATCTCTAAAGTACAATCATCCGGGAACTCCGCCTGCAGGTCTTTCAATCCCTGCACAAGGAAGTCACCCACGGTCTTCACCAGCGCGTTTTTGTCCTGCCCCGCGCTGTCCACAAAAAGCGTGAACTCACCTCTCTCTCCAGGCCCTCCGGAAACGCGCACGTCCGGATCCGCCTCAAGCAGCCGCGCTGCCGTCCGCACAAGTATGGTTACCGCGGCACAGACGATATTGCCGCCTCTACGCAGCCCCAACGCATGACCGTCCACCGTCACGCTTTCCATTTTCCCGCATCCATCTTGTGCGACGGTAACGAGGATCATGGAATTTTACCCGCTTACAATATCGTCCACTCTGACGAGAGTATACTGTTGCCGGTGCCCTTGTTTTCTCCGGTAGCCCTTTCTTTTCTTGAACTTCTGCGCAAGGACTTTCTTATCTTTTCCGTGATCTTCAACCGTCGCCTTTATGGATGCACCTGTCACGTAGGGAGTCCCGACCTTGACCGTGTCTTCTTCCCGCAGGAGCAGAACGTGTTCGAAATCAACGGATTCTCCCTTTATCTGGTCTATCCTGTCGATCTTGAGCACGGCTCCCTTTTGAGCTTTGAATTGCTTCCCTTTTATTTCTACAAGTGCGTACATATAAGGCTACCTCAGGTGGAATTATCTTCTTGGTTTTGTGAAAATATAACAAAATCGGCCCCCTGGTCAAGTGGCAGGCCGATGGATTCACCGCCGCAAGCTGGGCTATTCGGTTTGCCGCCTACAGATTTCGATGTATTGCCTCCGCCGCCTGGCGCCCGTGACTAATCGCCCTGACGACAAGAGAGGCGCCGGTGCTTGCGTCTCCCGCAGCGTACACCCGTGGGTTTGAGGTTCTGTATTCGGTATCCGTGAGAATATTGCCGCGCTTATCGAGCTCCAGCTTCAAATCATCGAGAAGCCGGCAATGATCAACATGCACAAACCCCATTGAAAGAAGCACCAGATCGGCCTCAATCGTGAAACTCGAACCTTCAATACTCGATATTCCGGGAGCAGCGGCACGGTCTTTCTTTACCCACTCGACCCGTTCACACTCGACAAGCTGTACCGTATCGCCTTTTGAGACAAAACCGGTGGTGTTCACGCACCACTCTCTTTGGCAACCCTCAGCGTGAGATGTTGAGGTCCGGAGGATATTCGGCCACGCGGGCCACTCGGGATTCTCAGGCGAACCCCATTCGAGAGGCCGCGGCATGATCTCAATCTGCCTCACCACGCTTGCTCCCTGACGGATCGCAGTGCCCACGCAGTCTGATCCGGTGTCACCGCCGCCGATAACGAGCACGTCTTTTCCGGCGGCAGAAATAATCGCTTCCTCCGGTATATCTCCGGCGACAAACCGGTTTGAAAGCGTCAGATACTCCACTGCAAAATGGATGCCCCTCAAATTGCGCCCGTCGACACCGAGATCCCTGGGAGCCCCAGCCCCCATGGCAAGAAGAATCACATCGAACTTCCGGCTTAAGTAATGGGCCGAGAGGTCCTCCCCGATCACGACGTTTGTCTCAAATTCGACGCCTTCGAGCTCCATGACCCGGATCCTTCTGTCGAGGATGTGTTTCTCCAGCTTGAAATCCGGAATACCGTAACGCAGCAGACCTCCAATCCGGTCTGCCTTCTCGAAGAGGGTCACCTTATGACCGCGCCTCCGCAGCTGCTGCGCGGCCGCAAGACCGGCCGGCCCCGAACCCACTATCGCCACCCTTCTGCCGGTCTCTCGGGAAGGCGGTCTGGGGACAACCCACCCCTCTTCGAATGCTCTTTCAATGATGGCGAGCTCTATCTTCTTTATCGAGACCGGGGCGCTGTTAATCGAGAGTGTGCAGGCGGCTTCGCAAGGCGCCGGGCAGATACGACCCGTCACTTCCGGGAAATTGTTCGTCAGCTCCAGGCGCTCCCAGGCTTCTCGCCACAGCCCTTTGTAGACCGCGTCGTTCCATTCCGGTATGAGATTCACCACCGGGCACCCGAGTGCATGACAGTAGGGCGTACCGCAGTCCATGCATCGCGCGCCCTCCTGTTCGATCGATTCAAAGGAAGGAGAAAGTACTATCTCCCGGTAATCCTTCACGCGCGCCTCCACCGGTCTTTCCTCAACAATCAGACGCGGGTATTCGACAAATCCCGTCGGCTTTCCCATCAGCGGTATACCTCCTCGGTCATCTGGACGGTTTCGGACTCGTGGAACTCGTTCGCTTTTATTTTCTCAAGGGCAAGGCGATAATCCAGCGGCATTACTTTCACGAAGTGAGGAAGCATTTCGTCCCACGCCGCGAGGATCGAGTGCGCGTGCGCGCTACCCGTAAACTTCACGTGCTGCTCGATGAGGCGTTTCAGAAGCACTCGGTCTTCTTCATCGGTAACCATTTCAATATCAACCATTTCGAGGTTACAGCGGGTATCGAAGAGCTGGCTCGAGTCCAAAACGTACGCTATCCCCCCGCTCATACCCGCGGCGAAGTTCACTCCCGTCTCGCCGAGAACAACGACCGTTCCCCCGGTCATGTATTCACAACCGTGGTCACCGACGCCTTCCACCACCGCGGTAGCGCCGCTGTTCCTTACACAGAATCGCTCTCCCGCCATCCCGTTTATATACACTTCCCCTTCGGTGGCGCCAAACAGCGTTACATTGCCGGTAATGATGTTACGCTCAGGAAGAAACGCCGATTGTTTGGGCGGATATACGATAATCCTTCCTCCCGAAAGCCCTTTTCCCAGGTAATCGTTGGCGTCTCCCTCGAGCATGAAGATAACGCCCCTTGCCAGAAACGCTCCAAAGCTCTGACCGGCCGACCCTGAGAATTTGACCGAAATAGACCCTTCAGGCAGCCCCGCCGAGCCGTGTCGTTTTGAGATCTCGTAACTCAATGTCGCGCCCACGGCCCGGTTGGAGTTCCTGATGCCGAGGGCAAATGAGACCGTCTCTTTACCGTCGAGCGCGCCTTTTGCCCTGGCGATAAGCTGCGGTTCGAGCGACGTCTTGAGATCGATCTCAGGCGGGCGGATGCAGTACAGGCTGCCCTGATTCGCCGTGTCCGGTTTTTGCAGCAGGCGGGAGAAATCAAGTCCCCGATTTTTGTAAAAATCAACCGCGCGGTTCACATCGAGCATTTCAACATGCCCTACCAGATCGTCGAACTTCCTGTAACCGAGGGAAGCCATGATCTCCCGCACCTCTTCAGCAAGAAACGTCATGAAGTTGATCAAGTACTCGGGTTTTCCTCTGAACCGTTTTCTTAAGACCGGGTCCTGGGTGGCGACCCCCACCGGACAGGTGTTGAGATGACACTTTCGCATCATCACGCAACCAAGGGTAACGAGGGCGGTGGTGGCAAAGCCGAATTCTTCAGCGCCGAGCAACGCCGCAATCACGATATCCCGGCCTGTTTTCAGCTGCCCGTCTACCTGCACCCGTATCCTGTCGCGAAGGCGATTGGCCACCAGGACCTGCTGAGTCTCGGCAAGCCCGAGCTCCCATGGTGTGCCGGCATGCAGTATCGACGAAATCGGGCTCGCACCGGTCCCCCCGTCGGCTCCCGCGATAAGCACCGTGTCTGCTTTTCCCTTTGCCACTCCCGCCGCTATGGTCCCGACGCCTACCTCAGAAGTGAGTTTTACCGAGACGCGGGAGTTCGGATTGGCGTTTTTCAGGTCAAATATCAGCTGAGCAAGATCCTCAATCGAATAGATATCATGATGAGGCGGAGGAGATATAAGCATGACCCCGGGCGTCGAATGCCTGACCCTTGCGATGACCTCATTCACCTTGTGGCCCGGGAGCTGCCCGCCTTCCCCAGGTTTGGCCCCCTGCGCCATTTTGATCTGGAGCTCGTCGGCGCTCGCAAGGTAGGCGCTGTTTACACCAAACCTGCCGGAGGCCACCTGCTTGATACGGCTGTTGGCGTTGTCGCCGTTCTTACGGGGAGTGAAACGTTCTTCGTCTTCGCCTCCTTCGCCGGAATTGCTCTTCAGACCGAGCCTGTTCATCGCAATGGCGATCGTTTCGTGGGCTTCCTTGCTGATCGAGCCGAAAGACATTCCCGAGGTGACAAAGCGCTTCCTGATTTCCTCGACCGGTTCAACTTCCTCGAGAGGTATCTCTTTTCCTTTCCGGAAATTGATCAATCCTCTCAGGGTGCATCTGTATTTACTGATATCGTTTACGGTAGACGTGTACTTCTTGAACACCGCGTAATCATTCTCGCGTGTGGCCTTTTGCAGAAGAGTAATCGCTTCGGGAGAAAAGAGATGCTTCTCGGACCCTTGCCTGAAATGGAGGATACCGCCGGAATCGAGACCGGACGGACCGCTCTCCTGCGGCGCAAAAGCGTTCCGGTGCCGCTGCACGGCATCCTCTTCGATTTTTTCGATCCCGATCCCGCCGATCCGCGATGGGGTCCCCGTGAAATACCGCTCTATAACATCATCGTTCAGGCCAACCGCTTCAAAGATCTGCGATCCGCGGTAACTCCTGATGGTCGAAATTCCCATCTTGGACATGATCTTGAGCAATCCTTTCTTGATTGCGGTGATGTAATGCTCGAGCATATCCTCATGTGAGTATTCCGCCGAGACATACCCCCTCTGCTGCATATCCACCGTCGTTTCGAAGGCGATATACGGGTTAATCCCGCTGGCGCCAAAACTCACAAGTGTCGCGAAGTGCTGAACTTCCCGTGCTTCGCCCGTTTCCACCACAAGCCCGCTCAAGTGACGCTTCCCTTTTCTGACGAGATAGTGATGCACCGCGCTCACCGCCAGGAGGGCAGGCATCGGGGCGGATTTTTCTTCGAGACCTCGATCGCTCAGGATAACGAGAGAGTTCCCTTCATCGATGCGCTGTTCAACGCTCCGGCACAGCTCATCGAGTGACTTCCTCAGGCTTCCCTTTTCATGCGGGTCAAAAAGCATCGGTACCGTGCAAATCCGATAGCCTTCAAGCTGTGCGTTCCGCAACCGAGCCATGTCGTCGTTGGTCAGAATGGGGTGCGCCAGCTTAAGCTGACGACAGTGTTCCGGAGTCTCATCAAGAAGATTACGCTCCCGCCCTACAAAGCTCATAAGCGACATCACCAGAACTTCCCGGTAGGGATCTATAGGCGGGTTTGTGACCTGGGCGAAAACCTGCTTGAAGTAGTTGTAGAGCAATTGTGGCTTGTCTGACAGCACCGAAAGCGAAGTATCGTTACCCATCGACCCCACAGGCTCCTGTGAGTTCTCGATCATCGGCGCCAGAATGCTCTTGAGGTCCTCCATGGTGTAGGCGAAGGCGCGCTGAAGAAGCGGCAATCTCTCGGGATCAAACGCCACTTTGCCGGGAACGCCAAGAAGCCCGTTGAGCTCGATCTTGTTTCGCTGCAACCAGTGCCGGTAAGGCTTCCTCCGCGAAACGGCAGATTTTATCTCGTTATCCTTCAGCACCCGTCCTTTCTGTGTATCTACAATGAGCATTTTGCCGGGCGCGAGTCTTCCTTTCTCCAGGATGTCCTCCGGTCTGAAATCGAGCACGCCCACCTCGGAAGCGAGAACGGCCTTTCCGTCTCTGGTTATCACGTATCTCGCCGGGCGAAGACCGTTTCTATCCAATGTGGCGCCCACCTTCGTCCCGTCCGTGAAGGCAATTGACGCCGGTCCGTCCCAGGGTTCCATCACGGCGGCGTGGTACTCGAAAAAAGCCCGCTTATCTTCGGACATGTGGTAGCGCACACCAAAGGCTTCAGGCACCATCATGATAATTGAATGCTCAGCCGACCGCCCCCCCTGAAAAAGCAGCTCGAAAACGTTGTCGAAAACCGCGGAATCGCTTATCGATTCGCTGGTGACCGGGAATATCAAAGGCAGATCGTCGCCGAAAAGACCGGACGATAGCGAAGTTTCCCGCGCCCGCATATTATTCAGATTGCGCCGCAACGTGTTGATTTCTCCGTTGTGCGCAATAAACCTGAACGGCTGCGCGAGATACCATGACGGGAGGGTGTTCGTGCTGTATCTCGCATGTACGATTGCCAGCGCGCTTTTGAAATCCGGATCGGTCAGATCGCGATAAAACGGCGCGAATTGCGATGCAATGAACATTCCTTTATAAGTGATCGTTTTTGTCGAGAGCGAAACGACGTAAAAATCATCCAATTCCCATCCGCGATCAGAGGCCTCTCTTTCTATGCATTTGCGTAGAATGTAGACCTGGCGCTCGAGTTCAGCGCCTTCATAGCCGTCGATAGTAATCCATACCTGCCAGAAAGCCGGCATGGTACTTCTGGCCAACTCGCCGAGGCAATCGGGATTGACCGGAACTTCCCGCCAACCGAGCACTTCACCGCCGCGAAGAGCCACCTGCTCCTCAACGACTTTTTTCGCCGCCTTCAGCCTCGCGGCCTCCGTTGGCAAGAAAAAAAAACCGGCACTGTAATTCCCTCTCGCCGGCAACCGGCAGCCGGCAACCTTTCTGAAGAACTCGTCCGGCAGCTGCACCAGCATGCCGGCGCCGTCTCCGGTCTTCTGGTCACCGCCGATCGCACCGCGGTGCTCGAGGTTTTTCAGTATGGTAATGCCTTCTTCTACTATTTGATGATCAACCGTGCCGTTGACGTTTGCCACAAATCCAACGCCGCAGGCGTCGTGCTCAAATAGCGGATCATACAGTCCGTTCTTCTTTCTCATGGTACTTTGCTTTCCTTGTTAGCCCGATGCGTATCAAGCAATTTCCATACCAAAACGGTTTATGCGGAAATTGTGCGGTGTTTCTTGTGTAAAACCCACCAATATGTAGGCAATGCCGGATATCCTACATTTACGTGGGTATCTTACATCTTCTCGAGAAACGGAATTCCCAGAATACGAAAGCCGTTTTTCAGGACTTGCACCACCGCTCTGGCGATGGCTATTCTTGTGTGGACGAGGTCGATTTTTTCGTTATGCAGCACAGGATTGTCGTGGTAATAGCGGCTGTACACCTTCGTAAGATTGTACAAATGATTTGCCAGGGATGTCGGATTTAAGTCTTCCGCAGCGTCTTCTATCACCGTCGGATATAAGCCGAGAATTTTTATCACTTCCCATTCGTCGCCGTCCTGGATCAGCCGCGGGTCAAACTTTCCCCCCGCAAAACCCGCCGGGTTACTCTCGAATTTTCTTATCATTGACCGTAGCCGGGCGCCGGTGTACTGCAAGTAAGGCCCGGTATTCCCGTTGAAGGCAATCGATTCGGCGGGATTGAAAATCATGTCTTTCAGGGGAGAAACGCCCAATAAATAGTAATTGACCGCTGCCCGTGCGATTGCGTCGGCGGTTGCAGCGGGATCATCCACTTCCGTTTCCCTTCCCTTCTCCCGTATCTCCTGCTCCGCGAGCTGTGTAAGCATCGTAAGAAGATCATCCGCGTCGACGACGGTACCTTCGCGGGATTTCATCCTTCCTTCAGGCAGATTCACCATCCCGTAGGGGAAGTGAAAAAGATTGTCCGCCCATTCGTACCCGAGGCGCTTCAGAATGTGAAAAAGCACTTTGAAGTGGTACTCCTGTTCGGAAGCCACCACGTAGATCAGGCGGTCGAACGGCCAGTCTCTGTAGCGTTGTATGGCCGTGCCAATATCCTGGGTTACATAGAGACTCGTACCGTCGCTGCGCAGCAGTACCCGTTTGTCCAGATCGATATCTGTGAGATCGATGGTAACCGACCCGTCATCCTCACGTTTGAAGACCTTTCTCTCCAATCCCGTGTTGACCTGTTCGCGTCCGGAAGCATAGGTTTCGCTCTCGAAATAGACCCTGTCAAAGGAAACACCGGTTCTTCTGTAAGTTTCCTCTATACCGGATATCGCCCATCGGTTCATCGTTTTCCACAACTCGGTTGTCTCCGGGTCACCGGCTTCCCATTTTCTCAAAAGATCCCGTGCCTGTTCCTCGGCGGTAGGGTCCTCCTTCTCCCACGAGCTGTATTTGACGTAGTAGTCGCCGACGAAATGATCGCCCTTCACCCCCTCGGATTCAGGTGTCTTACCTTCGCCGAACTTTTGGTATGCGATCATCGATTTGCAGATGTGTATGCCCCGATCATTTATCAGGTTGACTTTGAGGACCTCGGCGCCGTTTTCCTTGAACAGATTTGACAGGCTGATTCCTATCGCGTCATTTCGCAGGTGTCCAAGATGCAGCGGTTTATTTGTATTTGGACATGAAAACTCGATCATCACGCGCTGCCCCTCGAGACGGGAACTCACGCCGTAGGCTTCCTTCTGTTCAAGGATACGCTCAAGGATTCGCTCCGATGTAGCCGCTCGCGGCAAAAACACGTTGAGATACGGACCTTCTGCGCGTACGTCGCCTCCGGTCGCTGCCTCCTCGAGCGCCGCCTTGACGGCCAGGGCTATCGCGGCAGGAGCGCTTTTGAAATGACGCGCGAACGGAAACATCGGAAATCCCAGGTCGCCAAGCTCGGGATTCGGTGGGGTTTCGATAATCAGCTGTTCGGGCCTGAGATCGTCGCTCTTAATTCCCGCTCTCTGTGCGGCCTTTTTTAAAGCTTCAAAAACGTAGGTGCGCCAGGCTGTGAGGATCTCTTTCATTGTGGGGTGAACACTACTAAAAATGGCCGACAACGGCAAGCATGCTTGTGAACCCGGCCGGACCCTGCCGCCTGTAAGAACCCAGATAACCGGAACAGCAAGTGCAAATTGCGCTGGTACGTATATCCTGCACTCCGGCGTTTTCAAGCAGCCTGTGGTTGGCCTCCTTCAGATCGAGATAAGTCATCCCGTTCCTTTCGGTTACCACTCCGCTTCCGAGCATGCTGAAACCTGCCGCCCTCTCCTCGGGTACATTGTAGCAGCAGCCTCCTATCCCCGGGCCGATCACGGCGGTGACGTTCCCGGGCTCGGTCCCGAAATGACCGCGCATTGTTTCGAGCGCGGCCGCTGCAATTCCGGTTCCTTTCCAGCCTGAATGCAACAGGGCATAACCGCCACCCGCCCTGTCAAAAAGCAGTATGGGAATACAGTCTGCGACGGTAATCGACAAAATCACGTCAGGAGCGATGGTGGCACCGCCGTCCGCAGGTACCGGGGAAACCGTGCGAGAAGTGACAACGGCAACGGTTTTTGAATGGGTCTGATGAAAAAAGGTCACCCTTTCGACAGGAATTTTCTGACGGCGCAGGTAGTTCTCCCTGGCTTGGCCCTGCCGCAGCGAAAGATTACCCGCCGTAAGCGTGGAAATCGTAAAAGAGAGATCCCCGTGAACGGGAGACGGAATTACAGCGCGAAGGAGCTCGCCGCCGGCAGAAAGCGCAAAGGGGTCCATGTCAGTCCGGGAGGCTCCTCTCCAGGTCGTATAATTCATTCATGATCCGTTGAGCTTCCTCTGCCTGTTTGAGCACATCGTTCAATCGGCCGATCAGCTTTTCATTCTCGCTGCCGCCTATGTAGCTTATGTTGGACAACGTGTCGAATCTACCGCCGCTTTGCCCGTACAGAATGCCTTTGACAACGTTGATGAGAAGCTCAAGATTGTCCCGCGCGGAATCGATGATTTTCTCAAACCTGGCATCCATCGCCTGGAGCATCGCGCTCATGAGTTCATGACCAGGAGCGTCGCTGTGGGGCTGCCGGTTTTTCTGATCGAGCACCCCGCCGATTTCACCTTCGGTGGACAGGTCCTTCTCAAGTTCGTTTATCAGTTTGGCGCTCCTTTGGAGGCCCTCATAGGAAACGGTGAATTGTTCTCTGTTCTGTGACTTGTAGAAGTCGCCGTCCACAAGAAAGATTCTCAATGTCCGGTGCATACTCCGCATGAAGAGCTTTTGGAGAAAATGATGCAAAAAGGCGATGGTAACTTCGTATCGGCCGGTCAATCCTTGCCCTGTCGGCGCCCGCCGGTAATTCGCAAGAGGCGCAATCTCGCTCATCTGAATCAAGGCGCAGGCGTCTCTTTGAAGCCTGTTTTTTCTGTTCTTGAATGAATACTCGCTTACCGCGGTCTCAACACGTTGCTCCCAGAACTTGCGGTAGAGTGCAAACCAGTCCTCTCCTCCACCCAGCGTCTCTGGTGTATAGCCCAGGTTCCCTGTACATACTTTGAGCAATTTTCTGAGAGGCAGCACATTCATGAATTTCCGTATGTTGTCTGTTCCGTTCCAGGCTTTCTCAAGCTGCGCCTTCAAGGTCGATTTAATCTCTTTCGTGTCTGCTTGCTCAGTGAGCGCGGGATCAAAAAGAAAAAGCGCCCTGAGCGCGTTTTCCGACGGAGGAGCCCCTTGGGAATACAGAACGTCGCCGAGCTCCAACAGCGGCGTTTTTACCTGATCAAGGGAAACCGCCTGTTCCGATTGATCCTGCGGAAAATGCTCCAGAATGCTGGAAAAAGGGAAACGCACGAGCTCACTCAAAAAATAAAGCGAACGAACGTGGTTGTAGATCGAGGATTTGTCCGAATCGCTTATGTCCTTGAGGGCCGCAGAGAGATCGAGCAGCGCCTTCCTCCGTAAATCCGAATCCGAGAGGGCGCCTTCCTTGTGGGTATGCGACTCAGGGTCCGCAATATCCAGCAAGCGTTCCTGATGAAGCGGAATCTCGAATCCGGCCAGAAAGCTGATAAAATCACTCTTGTCCGGTCCAAATGCGCGGGAGAGCGGATCGGTGAAACATGCGAGGGAGTCTCTCAGCGCCCTGAGTTCCCGTGCAAAACCCCCTGTCAGTGACATCGTTTTTGCGTCAAACAAACCCCGGCATCCTCGCTCCACATCACCGGCGTACCGTTTCAGTATGGACTCCTCGAGAATTTCCGTGACATCACGCTGGGAGAATAGCGCTCTCAGGAAGAGAACGATTCGTTTCAAGACACCAAGGCGATTATAGATGATCTCGATATTGCCGTTCTCCAAATCCTCAGACTCGGTGAAGAACGGCTCATCGTCGATGGCTATTCTTGCTTCGATCCTTTCGAGCATTTCAAGACGCTCGTCGCTGCTCAAACCCGAAACAAGACGATCAAAAGTTGACTTTTGACGCATCCTTTGATTCTAGTTGGCAGCAATGGAGTGGTCAAGCCATGGAGCCGGCTTTGACGATGAGACGGAAACACGTGGTGTAATGATGACGTCAGGTTCTATAGGGTGGGATTTCACCCTATCGATTTTTTTGCTTGACCGGGCCTGGCAAAACCGGCTATAAATAACCGTTATGAATATGACGGTCGTATCCCCCATCGCTATTATTATCGGCATAAGGAGCTTGATCTGGGGGAGATAGTACCGGACCACCGGTAAACAAGCCGTTCTCCCCGGAGAGAACGGCTTTTTTTTGCAGTAAGGGGAACACATGAAACACAAAAAAATCCTGGTCTACGATACAACGCTCCGGGACGGCATGCAGGGCATCGAGGTCAACTATACCCTTGAGGACAAGATACAAATAGCCCACATGCTCGATGAGATGCACATAGACTACATCGAAGGCGGGTTCCCCCTCTCCAACTCAAAAGAACTGGAGTTTTTCAGGCGTGTGAAAAATGAAAAATTTGAACACGCCAAGATCGTCTCGTTCGGGTCAACCCGCCGTCCCGGGCGTCGCGCATCGGAGGATCCGAACATAGCCGCGCTCATAGACGCGGAAACCGATGTTGTGACAATTGTCGGGAAAACCTGGAAAGCCCATGTGGAACAGGTGCTCAACACGACACCTTCAGAGAACGTAAACATGTTCAGCGATTCGATTGCCTACCTCAAATCCCGGGGCAAGGAAGTCATAGTCGACTACGAACACTTCTTTGACGGGTTCAAAGATGATGCACAATACGCCCTCAAGCTGCTTGAGATGGGCACGCGGGAAGGCGCCGATGCCCTGATCCTGTGCGACACCAACGGCGGAACGATGCCGAACGAAGTGACGGACATCCTTCGCTCCCTCCCGCTTGAAAAGCTTGCTCCGGTGGGAGTTCATTTCCACAACGATTGCGGAACCGCGGATTCAAACTCTCTTCTTTCGGTTCTGGAAGGGGTCGTTCACGTCCAGGGTACCATCAACGGCTGGGGAGAGAGAAGCGGCAACGCGAACCTCTGCGTCATAGTGCCCAATATCTGCCTCAAGACCGATTTTACTACCGCCATGTGCAGCCGGTTGAAGCGGCTGACTTCTCTTTCGAGGTATATTTCCGAGAAGGCAAATATCATACCTGACAAGCGTCAGCCCTACGTCGGCGAAGCGGCGTTCAGCCACAAGGCCGGCCAGCATGCGGACGTCATAAGCAAAGCCGCGCGTCTCATGGAGCACATTGACGGCTCGGTGGTGGGAAACGAACGCCGCATCATCCTCTCTGAGCTCGCCGGAAAATCTACGATCGTGAGGAAAATGTCCAGATACGGTGACTTTTCAAAAAACTCACGCAGCGTCCGGCAACTTCTGGACATATTGAAATCGAAAGAGAATTTCGGCTATGAATACGAGGCAGCCGAAGCGTCCTTTGATCTCCTCATTCGAAAACACATCGACAAGTATTCGAGCCTTTTCGAACTGAACAACTACCATTTGGAATCGTATAAGACCGGAGACGTGCGTTCCAAGACGGTGGGACGAATTTTTCTGACGCACAACGGGAAGCAGATCATGGGCGCAGGTGTCGGTTTCGGCCCGGTTGAGACTCTCGATATGGCGATACGCGACGCTCTGCTGCCGTTTCAACCCTTTCTCGAGAAGATCCACCTCATAGACTATCGGGTTCGCGTATTGAATCCGGAAGCGGCAACCGCGTCAAAAGTGCGCGTGTTTGTCACAAGCACCGATCATGAGCGGACCTGGGATACGGTGGGTGTTTCCGAGAACATAATCGAGGCGTCCTGGGAAGCATTGGTAGACAGCTTTGACTACTACTACAATAATTTCGTGCTCGAAAACGGCCGGGAATAGCCAACTACATCATCGATGTTTTATTCGACAGCGGAGCGATGTTAATCTCCTGCTTCAGGAGGTAGCGTATGCCCTCGGCCGCCGCGCCGGCGGCGGAAGTTGTGGTTGTATAAGGGATTCTCCGGCGAACCGCCTCTATCCTGATTTCCGCGTCGCCCTGCTGCGAATAGTGGCCCAAGGGTGTATTTATGAGTAGATCGATCCTTCCCGTGCGCATGTGGTCTATAACGTTTGGGTGGCCCTCTTGAATCTTCAGAATCACTTCCGCAAATATGCCGTTTTCAAAGAGAAAAGCTGCGGTTCCGCGGGTGGCGCAGATATCAAACCCCAAATCGCTGAACTCACGTACGATTGGAAGAACCGTTGCCTTGTCCTGATCATGGATCGACACAAAGACGCGGCCGCGCACCGGCAACACCGTTCCTGCGGAGGCCTGCGCTTTCGCAAACGCTTCGCCGAAAGTCTGACCGGTGCCGATTACCTCCCCCGTTGATTTCATCTCCGGTCCGAGAATCGGATCGATGATGTGAAATCTCTGGAAAGAAAAGACCGCTTCCTTCACCGCCCAGCCGGTAATACATTTTCCGCAACCAAGACCGTTTGAAACGAGCCCCTGTTCCTGGAGGTCCTGCCCGTTCCAGATCTTCACAACCGCTTCAACAAGGTTCACACCGGAAGCTTTTGAAATGAACGGCACCGTCCTCGAAGCGCGCGGGTTGACTTCCAGCACATAGAGCTCATCGTTCTTCACCGCAAACTGAATGTTGATGAAACCCTGAACGTTTGTTTCTCTGCAGATGCGCGCTGCTGCCGCCGCCATCTCATCGAGCTTTTCATCGCTCGATTTATAAGCGGGGAAAACGCATGCCGAATCGCCGGAGTGAATACCCGCCGCCTCAATATGCTGCATGATTCCCGCGACATAGACATTCGTCCCGTCGGAGAGAGCGTCAAGATCGTACTCAAACGCATCCTCCAGAAATTTGTCCACCAGAACGGGTCTCTCCGCGCTGATATCGATGCCGCGGTCGAGAAAACCATCGAGCTCCGCTGCGTGAAAGGCGATAAACATGCTTCTCCCGCCGAGAACGAAAGAAGGCCTCA
>JAFGHN010000192.1 GCA_016930115.1 Spirochaetales bacterium
ATCAGAATAACGTCGTCGTGGGCCTTTTCATCAGGTTCAACAAAGAAGATATCGAGGAAGATTGCCCGTTCTCGTTGATTCTGATCCTTTATTCTGGCAAATTTGTCCAAAAGATTCGCTTCCCTGTACCTTGGAAAAGGCCATTTCCCGAAGGCTTCAAGGGACTTCAAATCGATACCTATTATCAAGATATCCGGGGATATTCTAGGATTACGTTCTTCAAGGCTGACACCTTCCTGGATATTTTCGCGGTTGCCGACAGACTTGTACTTGAAGTACACGTCAAGCATTTTCATCTCGAGGGTATCGAAAATTCCCGTATAGTTGCTGAGCAGGAGAACGACAGCGATAATCAGAACGCCGATCAATAGACCGAAATGTCTGGTTTCTAGAAAATTGATTCTCTTACCGGACCTGGCCATAAACACTCCCTGTTACGACCAGCCGGAATGGCTAGTCGAGATTCAAGTAGATTATACGGTCTTGGGCAAGGTTTGTCCAACTGCTCGATCCGTAATCATCGACTATGCTGTTGTAGTATTCGAGAGCTGCGTCCGTGCTGCCTTTTTTCTCACTCAGCCTGCCGAGTGAGAAGAGAACCCGCGGAATCTCCGGCGAGGCATCCGCATGCTTTTCGACGACCTGTTCATAGATTCTTATCGCTTCTTCAAAGTCGCCGGCTTCTTCCATGGCTACCGCCGCGTTTATCCTGCCGACCGGGGAGAGGTAGCTTTTCGGGAAGCCATCCGCGAGCTTCAGGAAGGCTTCCTTGGAAAGTCCCCATTCTTCTGTGTTGAAGTAGTAAGAACCGAGAAGATAGAGTGCGCGTTGGCCGGCGTACAGCTTAGGATATTCGTCGATAATCCGCTCGAGGTCGGTTATGAGCTCTTCGGCCAACCCGGTGATGCGCGCCTCATCTTCCTCACCCAACAGCTGCTCCAGTTTTTTTTCGGCTGCTTCAACCAGTATTGTCGACGACTCGATACGTTTCGATCTCACCTCGCTCACTACGACCCAGGTGACTACGACTACTATGAGCGCACCCAGGAAACCTATCAGCGCGTAACGTGACTTGTGTATGGCGAATGACAGCTTCTGTGCAAATTTCTCTCCGCTTGAAGTTTCTCGCTGCATTTTCTTAATCACCTCAATCTTTGTCGATTTGTAGCTCTTTTACCAAACGCGAAAGGTAGGTGCGTTGTATACCCAGAACCTTTGCCGTGCGTGTCTGGCTCCAGTTATTCATTTCAAGAGATTCCTGAATATAGTGGCGCTTGAACAGGTTGACTGCGTCTTTCAGTTTCTTGCCTGAATAGGCGCTGTCATCGGTGGAGCTCACGGTGCTGAGTATAAGATCCCTCGGTTCGATGTATTCGTCACCGCAGATTACGACGGCCCTTTCCACCACATTTTCAAGCTCTCTCACGTTGCCCGGCCACGAATACGACAGGAGTGCCTCAATCGCCGAAGAAGTGAATCCTCGTATCTGTTTTTTTGTTTCGTGATTCAGGCGTTTAAGGAAAAAATCTATCAGTTCGGGGATATCTTCTTTCCTCTCTCTCAACGGAGGCACGTATAAAGGAAGCACATTCAGCCTGTAGTACAGGTCATGCCTGAACCTTCCCTCTGCAAGCTCTTGTTCGATATCTTTATTCGTCGCCGCTATGATTCTCACGTCAACCTTGACAGGCTCACTCGAGCCTACCTTTTCAAAGACCTTGTCCTGCAGCACTCTCAACAACTTTGCCTGTAGATTAAGCGGTACATCCCCGATTTCGTCGAGAAAAATCGTCCCGCCGTCGGCTATTTCGAAGCGGCCTCTCCTGTCCGCCGTCGCGTCAGTGAACGCCCCCTTCACATGTCCGAAGAGCTCACTTTCAAGCAGATGCTCCGGGAGCGCCGCGCAGTTGACACGGATAAAGGGCCTTCCCGCCCTGGAGCTGTTGAGATGTATCTGTTCGGCGAAGAGCTCTTTCCCTACCCCGCTCTCTCCGAGTATTAGCACGGAAGATGTCGTGTCCGCGACTCGTTTTGCGATGGAAAGTTTTTCCTGAATGATTTTGCTCGAGCCGATAAACGTATGGTAGCCTTCTACATGGCGAATCTGGTCTTGGAGGAAATGCACTTCTTCGCGCACCCGTTGGAATGAGTGGGCATTTTGCACGGCAAGCGCCGCCTGTGTTGCAAAAACCTCGAGCCACTGGAGATCGTCCTGATTAAAGGGTTTCCTGTCGATTTTATTCACTATTTCCAGAACGCCGACACAGCGGTCCTTTACCCTCATCGGCACCGCCAGGATGGAGCTTGTCGGGAAGCCGATTTGCTTGCTGATATCTGAGTAGAAACGTTCATCGTTTGCAACGTCATTGACGATGAGCGATGTGTTTCGTTCGGCTACCCAGCCGGCGATACCTTCCCCCATATTGAGGGAAAAACGTTTCATCTCTGCGCCTTTCGAACCAAGGGCGATTTCGAAATAGAGCTTGTTGTTCTCCGGATTCACAAGCAACAGTGATGAAGCCTCACCGTTTGTAAGTTTTGTCGCCGATTCGAGGATGCGTGTGAGAAGCATTTTTACATCGGTATAGTTTGTGTTAATGAGAGTATTAATCTGTATTAGCGTTTCAAGTCTGCTCGCATCGATAGGAGATGAAAACATACCTTACGATTCGAAGGAATCGTTACCTTTGTTCTTGAGCATATCACCGAGAGTAACGGTACCCTCCTCAGAATCATTATGGATATACTGAGAAAGCTCCGCTCTCTGTTGGTTCCGTACGTATTCTCTGATGGAAAGGGACAGTCGTTTCTTGGCCGGATTCACGTCCAGGACCACAGTCTTTACCTGGTCTCCTTCCTTATAGCTCTTAAGAACATTCTCTTCATCTTCTTCTGAACCGCGTTCGGCGATGTGCGACTTGTTTACAAGGCCTTCTATTCCGTCCTCAACACGCACGAAAATACCAAAGTCGGTAATGCTAGTGACCACCCCGTCGATAACCGAACCCTTCGGATAACTGTTTGCGAGGGTCTTCCACGGATCGTCAGAAAGCTGCTTCATCCCGAGGCGGACCCGCCGCACCTCTTTGTCAACCTCGATGACGACAACCTCCACTTCGTCGCCTTCTTTGACAACATTGGCAGGATTGCGGACCTTTTTTGTCCAGGACATGTCTTCAACGTGAAGGAATCCGTCGATCCCTTCTTCCAACTCGATGAAAGCGCCGGAATTTGTCAGTTTTTTTACTGTGCTTTTCAGGTGTTTCCCGACGGGGTAATTCATTTCGATTGTGTCCCACGGGTTGGGGAGGACCTGTTTCAATCCGAGTGAAATGCGTTGCTGATCGAGATCGTAGCCGAGGATTTTGGTTTCAACTTCGTCGCCAGGGTTCAAGATTTCCTTTGGATGTTGAATCCGTTTTACCCAGGATAGCTCTGAAATGTGCGCGAGACCTTCAATCCCTTCTTCCAGTTCAATGAACGCTCCAAAGTCGGTCAGTTTTGTAACCTTACCTTTGACCACATCATCCACACCGTATTTTTCCTCAAAGGTGGACCATGGACTGGGAGTGAAATGCTTCAGTGACAGGTTTATCTTCTGCGCGTCATAATCGAGACGTATGACTTTGAGCTTGATTTCCTCTCCTTTTACAACGTAATCCTTCGGCCTGGTGACGTGCCCCCAGCTCATATCGTTTATATGCAATAAACCGTCAAAGCCGCCGAGATCGATGAATGCGCCAAAGGAAGTGAAACTCTTTACTATACCCGTGACCTCATCGCCAACCTGAACCGTGTCGAAAAATTTCTGGCGTTTTGTCGCCGTTTCTTTTTCAAGCCAGGCGCGACGGGACAGCACGATCTTGATCTTATTGTCGCTGTAAAGCCTGTCGATGATATATTTCGCTTTCTTGCCGACATATTCATCGGGGTTATTCACCCGAAATACATCCGTTTTGGAAAGCGGGCAAAACGCCGTAACGCCGTAACCGAGGTCTACCTCATATCCGCCCTTGATGGCCTTCGAGAAGGTGCCTTCAACCGGTTTTCCGTCGTTGAATGCCTCACGCAGGTCTTTCCAGAAGACCTTTATGTCGGCCTGCCGTTTAGACACGACTACCTGGCCGCCCTTCCCCTCTTTCGTAACAAGGACAACCGGTACCTTGTCTCCGACAGCAGGTATCTCGGTGAACTCCTCAATGGGTATTTTCCCTTCCGATTTGTAGCCGACATCCACAAATACATTCTCGTCACCAATCTGGATGACGTTTCCCTCAATGAGCTGACCTTCCTCTAGTTGATCGAGGCTTCTTAGATATTCTTCCTGGAGAACCGATTGGTCAAATCCCTCCATAGTGTTCTCCTCTTTCGCTGTCATAGCCAACACTTAAACTCCCGAATTATAATGGACTACTATTCAAAAATTTCGTTATTACTCTCTCACAAACTTCTTCTATGGTCAAGTGTGATGTGTCTAAATAGAAAGCGTCTTCAGCGATTTTCAGACTGCCCTCTTTTTTGTTCTTATCGATTTCATCTCGCATTTGTATATTTTTCGCCAACTCCTCAACTGTTTTCTCACTGACGCCCTGTCCAAATCTTCTCCTGGCGCGTACCATCGGAGGGGCGTCGAGATAGACTTTGAACGAAGCATCGGGATACACGACCGTGCCGATGTCTCTGCCTTCAATGACGGCGTCAATTCCGGCAGCCAGCGAGCGGATGGCGGCGTTAACGATCTTTCGGACTTCAGCATTTGCCGAATGCTGGGCGACAAAAGCGTCCACGGTGTCAGTATGGAGAAAATCCTCGATATCCCGGCCTGAAAGATGAAGCCTCCCGTCCCGGAGTTTGATGTCTACGCCTTGTGCGGTTTTCAACACCGCTGTTTCATTGTCCGGGTCTTCCCCCGCCTCAAGGTGGGCATAGGTGATGGCTCTGTAGAACATCCCGGAGTTGATATACACAAACCCCAGTTTCCGTGCAAGACATTCGGCTATCGTGCTCTTGCCGACACCGGCGGGTCCGTCGATCGCTATGATCATCGGCGCCTCTTGTCCTGCCTGAAAAACCAGGCTATTTCACGATCCTTGAGGGCTCTGTGTTGGCCTGTTTGGAGCCCGGCGATGCGCACCGGTCCGATACGAACTCTATGGATTCGTCTTATATAGTATCCAGCCGATTCGAAAAGCCGGCGTATTTCCCGGTTCTTGCCTTCGACAAGTACAATGCCGACCTCGTGAGTTCCGTGCAGGACAAAATCCGATATTTTGTAACGTTCGCCGGAGACGTTGACTCCCTTCTTGAAGTCAGTCAGAACGGCCGGATCAATACGTTCGGCCGTTTCGACAAGATATTCTTTTTCTATCTCAGATGACGGATGCGACGCGATTCTGGAGAACTCGCCGTCGTTAGTGAAAAGCAACAGGCCCGAGGTATTGAAATCGAGACGGCCGACATTGTAGATCCTTTCCGGAAAAGAACCCGAGAGAAGCTCCAGAGCCATCGGACGGCCTTCCGGATCGGAGGAAGAGCAAATATATCCACGCGGTTTATTGAGCGCTATATAGAGTTTCCGTGTCTCAAGGGAAAGCCGGTTTCCATTGTACTCGACAACATCGGATGTTTGCACTTTTGTCCCAAGGGTGCGCGTTACCTCGCCGTTGACCCGCACCTTTCCACTCAGGATCAGTTCTTCAGCCTTACGCCTCGATGCAACGCCGCATGCCGCGAGGTAGCGCTGAAGACGTACCGGCGCTTCTTTATCGATCAAGGCTGAAACGCTCCTCATTTAACGTATCAAGGCGGGGAAGGTCCGCTATGCTTGCCAGTTGAAAAGCCTTCAAGAATTCGTCTGTCGTTCCATACTGCACCGGCCGGCCGGGACTGTTTTTCTTGCCGACGTGTTTTATCAATCCTTTCGAAAGCAACAGACGTATCATTCCATCCGGGGAAACGCCGCGGATACTCTCTATCTCGGCTTTGGTCACCGGTTGCGAGTATGCGATGACCGAGAGTGTTTCAAGCGCGGCCCTGGAAAGATTCGCATCGTTTTTCTTTCCGTATCGCGCCTTGAGCGTTGCCCACAGATCGGCCCTGGGAACGAGAAGAAACCCCCCCGCTATTTCGTCAACTCTGAGTCCCGCTCCGCGTTCATCGTAGCACTGCTGTAATTGCGCCAGGGCGGTCAATATCACTTCCGTCGATAGTCCGGTGATTTTCCCCAGGGCCTCTGCATCCAGCGGGTCGGATTCCAGAAAGAGAACCGCTTCGACGAGTGCAACTTCAAAATCAAGGTTCACGTCCGCGCCTCTTCACCGCGCGCAGCGCGTATCCTGATATCACCAAACATTCTATTCTGATATATCCGTATGAGTTTGCTTTTTACCGCTTCAAGTATGGCAAGAAACGAGCAAACGAGATCCATCAACGAGCCTTGTCTGGTGAGCAAGTCGGTAAAGAGAAATTCTCCCCTTCTGTCAAGATATTCGTGTATGAGTGTCAGTTTTTCGTTCACTGTTACTTCTTCATAAATATCAATTATCCGCTCGGAGGTGAGAGAAGCCATGAGATTTGAGAACGTCTTCAACAAATCCCATACTTCCATCTGCTCCCAGAGATCATCATCCTCGGGGAACGGAAGAAAGCGTTGTTTCTTTTTCCTCTCCACCAGCCATTCGGCCTCGCGTCCTTTCTCGGCCATGAGAACTGAAATCTTCTTATACTTCTGGTATTCAATGAGACTTTCCACGAGCTCTTTTCTCGGGTCTTCAGCTTCTTCCCCAAAATCGACTTCTACGGGAAGAAGCATCTGTGACTTGATATGAAGAAGTGTGGCCGCCATCCCATAGAACTCCGTGGCATTTTCCAAATTCAGTTTGGTGGCGTATGCAAGATACTGCAAGTACTGTTCGGTTATCTCGGCGATTGGTATGTCATAAATACTAACTTCGGATTTCCGGATAAGGAAAAGGAGCAGGTCTAACGGCCCCTCAAAATCACCGATCTTGAACATCCTGAAGCTTGGTGTTTCCTGCTCGCTCATAGGTGTGGGAAACTATAGCGGCTAATCCTTGTAGAAGTAAATACCCTCCCGGCCTAAACGAACGGCGAGATCAGCATATTTGACGCCGGTTCTTGGATCACGCAACTGGGGATCGAGCTCGATGAGCGGCACGAGTACGAATGCACGTTCATGCATACGTGGATGGGGAACCACCAGTTCGTCCGTGTGTATGATTCGCTCTCCGTACAGCAGTATGTCGACATCCAGCGGGCGCGGTCCCATCCATCCTGCTGAATGACGATCACGCCCGGCATTGTGCTCGATGTCCCTGAGTCTAACCAGGACTTCCATCGGATCGATGGAACTCAGCCCGCGAAAAACACAATTCAGGAACTTCGGCTGGTCCTCCCGATACATTGGAGCGGTCTCATAAATACTTGACCTCCTAAAATCGGTGAGGATGGTTTCGATCTGCCTCTGGGCGTTCAGTATCGCTTCCTCGCGATTGCCGAGATTTGAGCCGACCCCCAGGTAGACAAGTTCCCCCGGCACCGCGGAGTCAGAGCAACTCTGCGGTCATTTCGGCGCCGGTATCCACGTTGCCGCCAAGACGGGAGGGAAAGAGAATGACCCGTAATTCCTTCTCGATCTCATCGGCGATATCTTTGTTCGCTGTGAGAAACTCCTTTGCGTTCTCTCTGCCCTGCCCTATTCGTTCTTCGCCCTTTGAGTACCAGCTTCCGCTCTTCTGAATGAGATTGTATTTCAGAGCGGCGTCCAGGAGACTACCCGTGGATGAGATGCCCTTGCCAAATTCGATTTCCAGCTCCACCTTTCGATAGGGTGGAGCGACTTTATTCTTGAGGACTTTGACCCTCACCAGGTTGCCGGTTGCATCATCGGTACCTTTGGCGATCGTTTCTATTTTTCTCACTTCAAGCCGGAGTGAGGCGTAGAACTTGAGTGCGTTACCGCCGGTAGTGGTTTCGGGATTTCCAAACATGATACCTATCTTCATACGTATCTGGTTGATAAATATCAGTATGCACTTTGACTTGGAGATGATTCCGTTGAGCTTTCGCAATGCCTGGCTCATCAGACGGGCCTGCAACCCCATGTGAGAATCACCCATCTCTCCTTCGATTTCCGCTGCGGGGGTAAGGGCGGCGACGGAATCAATTACAACAACGTCGACCGCCCCGGAACGGATCAAAGACTCGGTGATTTCAAGCGCCTGTTCCCCGTTATCAGGTTGGGAAACCCAGAGCTCGTCTATGTTCACCCCAAGATTCTTGGCGTACACCGGATCAAGTGCGTGCTCGGCATCAACAAATGCCGCGATGCCACCCTGTTTCTGGGCTTCAGCGATCGCATGCAGTGCGAGTGTCGTCTTGCCCGAAGATTCAGGCCCGAAAATCTCTACGATCCTACCTTTCGGGTAGCCTCCTACCCCCAACGCTGCGTCAAGCAGTATTGATCCTGTCGGTATGGTTTCAAGTTCAAGATTCTCAGGGCGAGAGCCAAGTTTCATCAGAGAACCTTTGCCAAACTGCTTCTCGATTTGCAGCTGGGCGGCCTCTATCGCTTTTACTTTTTCTTCAGGCAGCGCGGTTTGCTGACCCGGAGCCTTCTGATTTTGTGTTTTCGCCATTAATTCCTCCCAATAATGGAGACACAAGTCTCCATCCCACTTTACTGCGGAATTACCGTGCCTGCTTCAGTATATGCCGTGTATACGCCAAGGCGTCAATAGAGTCTTGGGACGTCCGGCGTGCAAAGTGAGGAGGAAGGCTAAAAGCTTTTCCGGGAATCGAGAAGTATGGTAACCGGGCCTGCGTTGGTATAGGTAACGTCCATCATGCCGCCGAAAACACCTTCAGCCACGTTGAGATCCAGCGCTTTCAGAGATGCGATGAAGTGACGGTACAGTTCTCTGGCCCTTTCAGGATCCGCGGCATGAGCATAGGAAGGCCGCCGCCCCTTTCTGGCGTCTCCGCAAAGGGTGAACTGGCTTACAACGACAATTTCCTTATTGAGCTCGACCACAGAGCGGTTCATCTTGCCTTCATCATCGAGAAAAATGCGAAGATTCGCAGCCTTGTCCGAAAGATAGAGAGAATCCGTTTCATCGTCGCCTGTGCAGACTCCAAGATAAACGAGGAGGCCGTCCTTGATCGCGCCGCTCAATACTCC
>JAFGHN010000193.1 GCA_016930115.1 Spirochaetales bacterium
ACAAGCCATGCGGTGACGCCGAAACATACAAGAAAACGGACCGTCCGGATGTGTTTCATCTTTAGTGAAGCTCTCGTAGTGATCCGAATCCTGTTGAACCACTCTGGCAAACACGCAGAGGGCGACTAAATAGCGCTTAGAGGCCGGTTTTTACCTCCAGCAAGCTAAATTTTTATACGTTCAACAGGATTCGGATCACTACCTAAGGCTCTATACACCCTACTGCTTAAGGTCGGCAAGGACAACTCAAAAATTTGACAACAGCGCTATTCATGTTATGATTGATCTCAGGTAGCAACTCCGAGTCTTTAGTTCCTACCGCGCCGGCCATGGAGCTTTGACCAACAGGGTGACGCCGGAAACGGTTTCGCCTCCCGTGTTTGGAAAGGGGTGCATCTCATTTTCAAAGGTGGAGGTAGACCATGAGCAAAATTCTACGGATCAAAATGGGTGAAAAACCTGAGTACTCTGTGTCTGACGCCGTCGCGTACGCGGGGCTGGGCGGGAGGGCCCTCACATCAAGAATAGTCTCGGAAGAAGTCCCGCCGCTCTGCCATCCTCTCGGAGAGGAAAATAAGCTGGTTATTGCCCCGGGTTTGCTGTCCGGCTCCGCGGCTGCCATATCCGGGAGAATTTCGGTCGGCTGCAAGAGCCCGCTCACCGGCGGCATCAAGGAAGCCAACGCGGGTGGCCAGGCCGCCCAGGTACTCGCGCGGGCGGGGTACGCGGCCATCGTGCTGGAAGGCGCGGCCAACGGCGATCTCTACAAAATCGTCGTATCCAAAGATGACGTGAAAATAGTCAAGGCGAATGAGCTGAGAGGACTGGGCAACTACGATACGGTGGAAAAACTCCGCCGGGAACACGGTGACAAGGTCGCCTACATGTCGATTGGCCAGGCCGGCGAGATGAAAATGTCCGCCGCCTCAATCGCCTGCACGGATATGGAGGTCAGACCGACCAGGCACTGCGGGAGGGGCGGTGTCGGCGCTGTCATGGGCTCAAAAGGGGTCAAGGCCATCGTCATAGACGATTCAGGGTGCAAGAACAGGCAGCCTGCAGATGAAGAGAAGTTCCGCGCAGCCAACAAGGAGTTTGTGGCCGGTCTTAAGAAGAACCCCACCACCGGGCAAGGGCTCCCCGCCTACGGTACCAACGTGTTGGTGAATGTCATCAACGAGGCCGGCGGATTCCCGACCCGCAACTTCTCCACCGGGCAGTTTGAAGGCGCGCAGAAGATCAGCGGGGAATCGCTCGCGGAGCTCGAGATAAAACGGGGCGGCAGCGCGACCCACGGGTGCCACAGAGGCTGCGTTATCCAGTGTTCCGGGACCTATCTCGATAAGGATGGTAACTACCTTACCAAACAGCCCGAATATGAGACGGTCTGGGCCAACGGGGCCAACTGCGGTATCGATGATCTGGACACTATCGCCATGCTCGACAGGTTATATGATGATTTTGGTCTTGATACCATCGAAATGGGAGCGACGATAGGCGTTGCCATGGAAGCCGGCGTTATCGAATTCGGCGACAGACAGGGAGCGATCAGTCTGGTAAAGGAAGCCGGCGCCGGGACGCCCCTCGGCAGGATACTGGGCAGTGGGGCGGCCGTAACCGCCAAAGCTTTCGGTATTGAGCACGCGCCGGTCGTGAAAGGCCAGGCGATGCCCGCGTATGATCCGCGGCCCATCCAGGGCATCGGGGTGACTTACGCTACCAGCCCGATGGGTGCCGATCACACCGCGGGCTACGCAATCGCGACAAATATCATGAAGGTAGGCGGATTTGTCGAGCCCGGCCAGCCTGAAGGCCAGGTCGACCTGTCACGCGCCCTGCAGATAACGACGGCCGCCGTTGACTCAACCGGATTTTGTCTGTTTATCGCCTTCGCGGTGATGGATCAGCCGGAAACCTTTGGTGCGATGCTCGATTTGATCAGCTCGTTCACCGGCACGAATTTTACCGCCGACGACGTTACGCAACTTGGAAAGAACGTACTTTCCTGGGAGCGGAAGTTCAACAAGGAAGCCGGGCTCACCAGCGCGCACGACCGTCTCCCGATGTATTTCAAACGGGAAGCGCTTATGCCGCACAACGCTGTTTTTGAAGTTTCCGATGCGGAACTCGATACGGTGTTCAACTGGTAGGTATCCGATCGGTGATTCGCATAGATGCCGCCAATTCCGGCGATCATAACGTGCCTGTCCTGCTCCAGCGCGGTGTATACGTGGAGCGGACGGGCGCGGCCACAGTGCTGGAATTCATGTGCGATTTGCTTGGGCTCGCGCCTGAGGCCATCATAAAGGAAGTGAAAACAATCATGATGGACAACAGTGTGGTGGATGACCCCGCGTCTGAAGGAATGGGGGGCGCCAAAACGCTTGTGCTCTCCGGCGCCATGCCCGGTCTTGTAGGCGCGATGTTGCGAAGCGACAGTCCTTACAAGGTCATGCGTTCTACCATCACATCCTCAGGGACGGGAAATGCCGGTACGCCGATGATCAAGATCAAGCTTTTCAATACAGTATTGAAGAAATACACACCACTGATGGTGCGGCACGGCTTCTGGATAGAGGACGATGGGGCGTAAAGGATGGACCAACGGATCACCGTGAAGCTGTTTGCCGGTCTCAACCGGAATTTTGCCGTGCCCGATTCAATCGATTTGACCTCCGCCCACAAGATCGGTGAGATCATTACCGCCATCGGTATCCCCGAGAAGAAGGTGTCGATCATCTTTGTAAACAACCGGCACGCAAAGGTAACCGATGTTGTACGTCCGGGGGATGTCCTTGCACTTTTCCCGCCTATCGGCGGGGGGTAGTCGTCGTCGGGCTACCGGTGCCCACATGTTATTTGTATTTCAGTCAGGGCGTATGTTATACTACCTGTGCAAAAAAACCACGTTCAAAGGATAGGTTAATGGCGACTGTTTCATACAAAGACTTGGGTCTCGTTAATACTAAGGAAATGTTCAAGAAGGCGATGGCGGGGAAATACGCAATCCCGGCCTACAATTTCAACAATCTTGAGCAGCTTCAGGCGATTGTTTTGGGATGTATCGAGTCGAAATCACCTTTCATACTGCAGGTTTCGAGCGGCGCGAGAAAATACGCGAACCAGGTCCTGCTCAGGTATCTTGCGCAAGGCGCGGTTGAGATGATCAAAGAGGCGAAGTCACCGGTCACGTTTGCACTTCATCTGGACCATGGCGACACTTTTGACTTGTGTAAATCCTGCGTCGATTCGGGATTTTCCTCGGTCATGATCGACGGTTCGCACCACCCCTATGACGAGAACGTCAGGCTCACCAAGCAGGTGGTGGAGTATGCTCACAGGTTCGATGTTTCGGTTGAAGGTGAGCTCGGCGTGCTCGCCGGGATCGAGGATGACGTTGAGGCGGCGAAGGCGGTCTATACCCATCCTGACCAGGTTGAAGACTTTGTAAAAAAGACGGGCGTTGACTCGCTTGCGATTTCAATCGGCACGAGCCACGGTGCAAACAAGTTCAAACCCGAGCAATGCACGCGCAACGCAGACGGTGTCCTGGTGCCGCCTCCGCTCCGTTTCGATATCCTCGAGGAGTGCGAACGCAGGATACCAGGGTTCCCCATCGTGTTGCATGGAGCCTCGTCGGTTGTCCCCACGTACGTAAAGATGATAAACCAGTACGGCGGGAACCTCAAAGACGCCGTGGGCATCCCTGAAGATCAGCTGAGAAAGGCCGCGACGTCGGCGGTATGCAAGGTCAACATCGACAGCGACGGACGGCTGGTAGTCACGGCGCTCGTCAGAAAAGTGCTGGCAGAAAAGCCGGAAGAATTCGATCCACGCAAGTTCCTAGGGCCGGCTCGGGATGAGCTCAAAAACATGATCATTCACAAGAACGAGAAAGTCTTAGGTTCAGCGGGAAAAGCCTGACAAAACGCGGCCGCGGCAAGACCTGGTTCCGCCGCTACATGAAAATCCCCTTATCTTGGTGAAGCCACTTGGCTACAGCGGCCTTGAGGCGATTGAAACCCCAACCGGTCTGAGATTTTAGATCTAACACTTTTTCATGAATTAGACACTTGGAATAAAGTTAGACTTGTCGTATAATGCAAATAGGTATTAATTATCTGAATTGGCTGAAAGAGTTGTTGTTATGGAATTGAGTGCCAGCCTGGAAGATTATCTTGAGGCTATTTACAACATTATACAGGAGAAACAGGCTGTAAGAGCAAAAGACATCGCGGAAGAACTGAAGGTGAGCAGGCCTTCCGTTACCTCCGCGCTTCACGCGCTTGCTGACAAAAAACTGATACATTACGAGCCATACGAAACAATTACACTTACGAGTGTTGGCAGGAACCTTGCAGAGGGCGTTGTGTACAGGCATGGAACATTGAAAAGATTCTTTGTTGATGTTCTTGGGATCAGGAGTCGCGATGCGAATGAAAGCGCTTGCCGGATGGAACACGAAATTTCGGACGCGGTGCTCGAACGATTGGTTCAATTTGTGGAGTTTATAGAAACTTGTCCGAGGGCCGGGACTACGTGGGTGGAAGGATTTGGGTATTTTTGCAGAAAACCCGATTTGCGGCCGGATTGCGAGCGATGTGTATCTAGTTGTCTGGCTGAAGTACAGGCTGAGAGAAAAGGTGAGTAGCTTATGAAAGCAGACGGGCGCCTTGGAGTGCGGGACGTGTTCATTTTATCGTTGAATGACATGAAGAGAGGAGAATCCGGAGTCATTAAAGAAATTCTAGGCGGACATGGGTTTGCCAGAAGGCTGGAATCGATGAATATACGCGTTGGTAAGAATATAACCAAAGTGAGTGCCATGTTCAGAAGAGGCCCGGTAACCGTCCAGGCTGACCATACGCGGCTCGCCCTTGGTTTTGGTATGGCCGGAAGGATTATTGTCGAAGTGAAGCGCTGATGAAGAGAATACTCCTCATGGGTGATCCTAATGTCGGCAAAAGTGTGGTCTTTTCACGATTGACCGGTGTGCACGTCGTTGCGTCCAACTACCCGGGAACAACGATAGAATATACCAGCGGTTATATGCGGCTGGACGGCCAAAAGATAGAGGTGGTGGACGTTCCCGGTACGTATACGCTGGATCCAACAAATGAAGCCGAAAAAGTCGCCACTGATATGCTAAAGCCGGATGATATTGTTATTAATGTTGTGGATTCGACAAACCTGGAGAGGAACCTCAACCTTACCCTCCAGCTGCTTGAGCGTGGAAACCCGGTGCTCGTGTGTCTGAATATGTGGGACGACGCGGAACACCGGGGTATAACGATAGACTCCGGCAAGCTCGAGCAGATTATCAGAGCGCCCGTAGTCCCCACCGTGGCCGTATCCGGATGGGGAATCAAGGCGCTCGTTTCGCGAATACCGGACGCCCGACCCTCAGAGCCGCGAATCATGAATCAGGAAAAAAGGTGGCAGGAGATTGGGAGTATCATCAGAAGTGTACAGATAACGACACGCCGCCATCATACTTTTCTTGAGAAACTGGAGGATGCGAGCATCCGCCCTTTTTCCGGCGCGATAATCGCCGCTCTTGTGCTGGCAGGCGCCTTCACGCTGGTTCGTCTCATCGGAGAGGCGATAATCCAGTACATCATGGAGCCGTTTTTTGCGCGTGTCTATTCCCCGCTCATTATGAAATTGAGTTCCGTTATAGCGGAAAAGCAGTTCCTGCATGACGTATTGATCGGCAGACTGATAAACGGCGAAGTTGACTTTACACAGTCGTTCGGATTCCTCAGTACCGGGGTTTTTGTGCCTGTTGGGATGGTCTTGCCGTACGTTGTTACCTTCTATTTCGTGCTGGGATTGCTCGAGGATGTGGGATATCTGCCGCGGCTTGCGATATTTCTGGACCGGATCATGCACAAAATGGGGCTTCATGGGTATGCAATCATACCGACGATTCTGGGGTTAGGATGCAATGTCCCGGGAATTCTGGCAACCAGGATTCTCGAGGAAAAGCGGCAACGGTTCATTGCGGCAACGATCATATCTATCGGTGTTCCCTGCGCGGCGCTCCAGGCAATGATCTGGGGAATGTTGGGGCCGCACGGGTGGGAATACGTTCTTCTGGTATACGGCATACTGCTGGTGGTGTGGTTTTTGATCGGTTTCGGGCTGAACAAGATGATGAGAGGTTTCAGCCCGGAGCTTTTTATAGAAATCCCCCGATACCATGTGCCTAAACTGCCAATAGTATTGAAAAAACTAGGGATGCGCGTGTTGGGTTTCTTGAAGGAAGCGCTCCCCGTGGTCTTTGTGGGAATACTGTTCGTCAACATTCTCTATACGCTGGGTGTCATGGACGCGATCGCGCGGTTTACCGCGCCGGTTGTCGTGAAACTTCTTGGACTCCCTGAGGAAGCGGTGACTGCGTTAGTGATCGGTTTCTTGCGTAAAGATGTTGCTCTCGGAATGCTGGCGCCGCTGTCGTTGGATCCCGGCCAGCTTGTTGTTGCATCCGTGGTTTTAGCTATGTTTTTTCCATGTATCGCGAGTTTCATCGTATTGATGCGGGAGCTTGGGTTCCTGCAAATGATAAAAGCAACACTGTTGATGGTCGTATCCGCAATTGTCGTAGGCAGTCTGTTGAATTTGGCGCTCTAACACCAGGAACAGTGTCAGCGGCAGCGATCGACTCTTTCGCACAGCTCCACCAGCACCCCACCGGTCGCCTTTGGATGGAGGAATGCGATCCTTTTATCGCCGGCCCCAGGGCGCGGCTGTTCATCTATGAGCCGGATGCCCGCTGATTTCAGCTCTTCAAGGGCCTGTGCGAGATTATCCACTTCAAAGGCGATGTGATGGATTCCCGGCCCGCGCTTTTCGATGAACTTCGCGATCGGCCCGGTTTCCATCGTCGATTCCAGCAGCTCGATTTCGCTGTCACCGACCGGAATAAATCCCGTGGTAACCTGCTGCGATTCAACCGTTTCGCTTTCTGTGACCGCCAACCCCAGTATCTGTTGCCAGAACTGCCCGGCTTCCTCAATTCCGTCGACGGCGACACCGATATGATCGATCTTTACTATGTTCACAACGGCCCTCGTTTGCCTTCCCGGGTCGGCAGGTTCTCGATTATCCGCGTATTTCCTCATGATACCGCTGGAGCGATTTTATCTCATCACAGCCGTTTCTTCGCTCGGCGATACCGCCCGCGGCGGTGAGAGCGGCTGCAAGGGTCGTAATATAGGGTATCCGGTACCTGATGGCGTTTTTCCGGATGTAGGAGTCATCGTATTCACTCTCGGTCCCCGCAGGAGTATTGATGATCAGCGCTATTTCGCGGTTCTTGATCAGGTCAAGGATGTTCGGCCTTCCTTCGTGCAGCTTGCTGATCAGGCTGGTCTCTATGCCGTTGTCGAGCAGGTAGTTCCGGGTGCCTTCGGTCGCGATGATGGTGAACCCAAGCTTGTGAAATTCTCTTGCAACCGGAAGGAGACCCTTGCGGTCTCTCCTTGCGATACTGATGAGAACCGTACCTTCGTTCGGCAGCGCCTGCCCGGTGGCTTCCTGCGCTTTAAAGAAGGCGAGACCGGGATTGGTCGCAAGTCCCAGCACTTCGCCGGTTGAGCGCATCTCCGGTCCCAAAAGGGGATCCACTTCAGGGAGCATGTTAAACGGGAAAACCGCTTCCTTGACGCCAAAATGGCCGATCTTTCTGTGTCTCAGGTCGAGATCGCGAATTTTCGCGCCGTTCATGATACGGGTCGCGATTTTTGCCATTTCAACGTTACACACCTTTGATACGAGCGGTACCGTCCGGGATGCCCGCGGGTTAGCCTCGAGCACATACACCGTATCGTTGGCGATTGCGTATTGCATGTTCATCAGGCCGATGACGTTGAGCTCCTTGGCTATGCGATTCGTGTAGTCCTCGATGGCGGCCAGATGCTTTGGCGGGATGCTTACCGGAGGAAGCACACAGGCCGAATCACCGGAATGGACACCGGCGTACTCGATGTGCTGCATCACCGCCGGAATGAACACATCGGTGCCGTCGGATATCGCGTCGCTCTCGGCTTCCGTGGCGTCTTCAAGAAACTTGTCGATCAGGATGGGCCGCTCCGGCGAGACATCGACGGCGTTATTAACATACGCTTCGAGCTTCTGCTCCTCATGAACGATTTCCATTCCCCTTCCGCCGAGAACGTAGGAAGGCCGTACGATGAGGGGGTAACCGATTTTCGCCGCTATATCGAGCGCCTCTTTTACGGTGCTCGCCATGCCTGACGCCGGCATCGGGATACCCATTCGGCGCATCACTTCCCCAAAACGCTCCCGGTCCTCAGCAAGGTCGATAGTCCGCGGCGAAGTGCCGAGTATCTTTACACCCTCGGATTCGAGCTCCGCGGCGATGTTGAGCGGCGTCTGTCCGCCGAACTGCACGATGACGCCGACCGGATTTTCCTTGTGATAGATGCTCAAAACGTCTTCCACGGTGAGTGGTTCAAAGTAAAGCTTGTCGGACGTATCGTAATCCGTGGAAACTGTTTCCGGATTGCAGTTGACCATGATCGTTTCAAAGCCTAACTCGCGGAGCGCGAAGGCCGCGTGCACGCAGCAGTAATCGAACTCTATCCCCTGGCCGATCCGGTTCGGCCCGCCTCCAAGGATCATGACCTTCGGCCTGTCGCTCACCACCACCTTGTCATCGCCGTTGTAGGTGGAGTAGTAATACGCGGCGTTTTCCACACCGCTTACCGGGACCGCGTCCCAGCTCTGTACAACTCCGAGCCCGATCCGCCGGTTCCGGATGTCACGCTCCGCGATGCCGAGTAGCTGCCCGAGATACTTGTCTGAAAAGCCGTCTTTTTTCGCGCGCACAAGCAGCTCGTCAGGAAGACTTCCGTCTTTGTGCGCGAGGATTTCCTCTTCGAGCCGGACAAGCTCGCGCATCTGCGTGAGAAACCATGGCTTTATGTGGGTGAGTTTGTAGAGCTCATCGATGTCTGCGCCTTTGCGCAATGCTTCATAGAGGATGAACTGGCGCTCGCTTGTCGGCTCGATGAGCAGGCGCATGAGCTCTTCGAGGGGCAACTTGTGGAAATTCTTCGCGAATCC
>JAFGHN010000194.1 GCA_016930115.1 Spirochaetales bacterium
AAAAAAAGCGGCCGGCTCCGAAGAGCCGGCCTAAGCCGGTAAGTAATATAGTAAACTGGGAGGGGAACTATATTAATGTGCCGACATTTTATTATCGTACTTCACCACAAGAAAATTTAGAATAAAAATCGCTTCAAGACAACCATATTTAGTCTATTTTTACATCGATTTCCATGTCCAAAGACAAGGTGCAGGTAGTCCCCGGAAGCACGGAGAAGGATTTGCTCAAAGCGTAGTCGCCAATCTTGAAAACTACACTGTGGTCTCCTGGCTCAATTTCCATGCCTTTGGCATTCTGGGTTTCGATAAGCGCGCCGTCCAGAAAAACACGCGTTCCTTCGGGCACTTCAGCGATAAATCGTGACGATCTTGCTTGGAGTTCAACCCGGAGGTCGGTGTAAGCCCCGGCCTCAACGGAAAAGGTGACGGTTTCGTTTGAGTAGTTCGGCGAGGTAATCTCCAGCGTGTGAAGCCCCTCCTGCAGAATGAACTCGTTTCCGGTTCTGCGCGCCGCGGCACCGTCGACCTTCACTGCATACGGAAGTTCACCGGTATCCGGGAATACAAGCTCGAGTCTGAGCCCGCCAAGCGAAGACGGGACAAAAGACACAGACACGTCGAAAACGCTTTCCGCGATTTCAGAAGGTATACCCTTCATAACCTGCATTACCGCCAGGACCAGAGGGAAGTCGTCTTCCCGAAAAACCGTATCTATAACGGAAACGTCAAAACTCTCTTCAATCATGTACCCGGTTGAAAGCGGCAGATGCAGCGTGAGCCGGGAAGAAGGAGGGAGCAAGAGGAACTCGACAGCTTCAGCAACGTAATTCTTTCTCTCGATAGACGGCGGAGGGCTCACTTTCTTATACAGGTAGAGCGCGTAGGTCCCCCTGTAGTGCCTCAAGTTATCCGGGATACCCAGATCCACCTTCATTGCCGCCGCCATAGGGCCAACGGAGCCGCTCTCGATGACGATAAGATCCCCGGCGCCAAACCGTACGCTATCATTTGCCGAGCCTGTCCGGAGAATTGCCGTGACGGGACCCCGCAGGTTATCCGCCCCCGCGGCGTTGACCACGAGTGCAAGCAAGAGAAAAGCCGGACAAAGTCTTCTCATCTGTTCTTACCGTAGATAAGCGACATAGGATCCTCAAGCTGACCGCCGGCTCTCACCTCAAAATGCAGGTGGGGACCAGTCGAAAGACCAGTCGATCCAACCGTTCCCAAGAGACTACCCGAATTTACTTCCTGATTCAAGACAACGGCAACCGTCGAAAGGTGGCCGTAGAGGGTCGTGTATCCGCCTTCATGGGCCAGAATTACGTAGAAACCCAGACCTTCCTGGTTGAATCCCCTTTCCAAAACTCTTCCGCCGCGCGCTGCAATCACTTCCGTTCCCTGCGGCGCGGCGATGTCTATTCCGGAATGAAGACATTCCTCTCCGGTTATGGGATGGGTTCTCATACCGAAGCCGGAGCTGACAGAGCCCTCTCTCAACGGAAATCTGAAGAGGATACCGAGAAAGTATGCCCGTTCGATATCGTGAAATGCTTCATCTTGAAAGAAAACAAATTGACGCGCCGCCGGCAAATTGACAACTACCGGTGCTCCGTCCCCGACTTGTCTGTGCCGCAAGGCCAGAACCATGCGTTCGAGATCGTTGCGGGCTTCCACCGCCATGAAGATGCCTGGGACATTCGGCAGTATGAGCGACATTCCCTCACGAACATCCTGGGGATGAAGGATACCGTTGAGAGTCGCTATCGTTTCCGTGCCCAGATTTGTGCGTGCTGCAATGGTAAGAAGATCTTCGCCGTTTCCGACGGTGTATCTGTAGAACGAAAGCGGCGGGGACGGTTCTCCCCTTGCAAAGGCCCGGTGCGAAGCAGAGACATCATCGGTGAGTTGGGAGAAGAGGTGGTCCCGGTGGTCGAGATGTTCGATCACGGGGTACGCGCTTGCCTGCTGTCCGGCGACCCCGATGGGAACGCAGTAAGCGCTTAAGAGCAAAACCGCGAAGAGGATACTTCGCTTAAGCGGGACGTTTCCCATGGAGTATAAGACCGGTGATGGCGATGAATAGAATGAGCAACGGAACCGCCGCGGCGTATGAACCTCCCGCAAACAGCAGAGCGATAAAGTAAAGAAAAACAACCAGAACCAGGAAAACCAGGCAAACCACACAGCGCCTGATGAAAAGCCGGCGCTTTTCCGCATCTTTGACGACCCGTATAAGGAAAGGCACCAATACGGCACCCGCCAGTACGCAAATCGAAATAACGGTGTAGAGAGTGGTATATCTTGTGGCGATGAACCAGAGCGGCGTAACAACAGCGGCGCTTATGAGAGCAACCGCAAGAAGAGCGAGGGCCAGGGCGCCGGCCGACTTGGCTGCAAGGACGTATCCCCTTGCTATTCCTGTTGCATATACGCGTATACGATTACCATCGATCATGCGGTTCCTCGACGCCGATGATACCGCATCGGTCATGGAATAGACAAGCCGGCTCGATTGCTTTTAAATTAGAATAAAAGGGACCGATACAATAGGTATAGGTGTCTGTTTGATTGTGCCGGTTCACATTATCTGATAATGTTGTAGGAGATGAGGAGGAAGTATGTCTCCTAAGGCCGCCAATTACAAAGCAAACTCAATTGTCTATTTCAAGGGAGATATCAACGAACGGATATATGTCCTCAAATCCGGCAAGGTTGTGCTCAAGTACAACGACATAGAAACCGGTCAGGAGTTGCAGGATGTCATTCAGACAGGCGAGTTTTTTGGGGTGAAGTCCTCCCTGGGAAAATATCCCCGCGAGGAGACCGCCGTCGTTCTTCAGGACTCGGCGATGGTGACCTTTTCCGTCCCGGAGTTCGAGCAGGTGGCGATGGCGAACACCCGGATTATCGTGAAGATGCTCAAGGTCTTCTCCACGCAACTCAGGCGCATCCACAAGCAGGTGAGCAACCTCATTTCCACCGGCGAACAGGTGAACCCGGAAACAGGATTATACAGTATCGGCGAATACTACATGAAGTGCCGCAAATACAATCAGGCGCTGTACGCTTTCAGAAGATATCTGACCTACTATCCGTCAGGAAGACATGCGTCGGAAGCGGCGGAGAGTATCCAGGTTGCCGAACGTTACACCCAGTCTGAAAGAGCCGCTCCGGCAGCTACGGGCGGTCTCGGTCCCAGGGTTGCCGTATCGGCAGGCCCGGCGGCACCGCCGCCTCCGAAAACTCCCTCGCAGGGCAAGGAGATGTCTGACGACGCGAAATGCTACTACAACGCCGTCAGCCTTTTCAGCCAGCAGAAGTACAACGAGGCGTTGGAGGAGTTTAAAACGATAGTAAACAGCGGGGCCGACCGGGAATACGGGATCAAATCTCTCTTCGAGATAGGAAGATGCTTCCATTCGCTCGAGGATTACGATAACTGCATCAAGCATTTTACCACCATGATCCAGAAGTATCCCAAGCATCCCGAACTTGTCGATTCGCTCTTCTACCTGGGAGTCTGCAACGAGAAGAAAGGCGACGAAAAGAAGGCCGAAAGCTTTTACAAAAAAATTCTCTCGATGTCGTCGGAAGATATGCCCGTCCATCGCAAAGCGCGAAAGGCGTTGCGTAACCTTACGGGGAGTTGAGCATGGCTTTAGATATGTCGATGTTTGAAAGATTCGCCGTCACCTTTCAGAAAGGCGATATCATCTTCTGTGAATACGAACCCGGCGACACATTCTATCTTATTCAGTCGGGACGCGTGCAGATAGTGAAAATCATGGATGATATCGAGAAGACCATAGATTATCTGAACCCGGGTGAGATATTCGGTGAAATGGCGATCCTTGACGCCGCTCCGCGCTCGGCCTCGGCCATCGCCGCGGACGCGGTGAAGGCGCTCGAGTTCAACAGGGAGAACTTCGAGGTACTGATGATGGGCAATCCGCAGATTGCCTTGAAGCTCCTCAAGCTTCTCGCCAAGCGGATCTACGATCAGAAAAGGCGCTTTATGATACTCACCCTGGACGATGTCCAGGCGAAAATTGCGGATGTCTTTCTGATGCTTGATGAAGCGGCTCCGGTGAGAGGTGATGAAGTGGCGCGTCAACGGTCTTTCAGCACCACTGTTGATGATATTGCTCACTGGGCAGGGATGTCGCCCGAGAAGTGTCGGGAAGTGCTGAATCATTTCGCTTCGCAGCGCAGGGTGGAGATCTACCCGGACCGGATAGTAGTGCAGAACATCAATGACTTCGCACGATTTGTCACTTCGCGGCGTGGTCAGCAAAAAGAGTGATGATCACCGCCTTCGCAAGTATTCGCCAAGCACAGAGAAAAAGATAACAAAAAGAAACAACGCCAATCCGGGAAAAATTACAAGCCAGGGCGCCGACTCAAAAAAGGACCTTGTCCCCTCCTGGATCATGCGGCCCCAGGAAGGGTGGGGCGGGGGTACTCCCAATCCTAGGTAACTCAGTACCGATTCGGTGGTGATTGCCGTGCCGATGTAGCCGACGGCCTGGGAAAGCGGCGGGCCGGCGCAGTTCGGGAGAAGATGCAGGACCACGATGCGGGCGTTTCCGGC
>JAFGHN010000031.1 GCA_016930115.1 Spirochaetales bacterium
GCAAGAATCTGCAGGACTATGCCCTCCGCGAGGCCGAAATCGCGGATCTTGTGCTCGGCGTACTTGGCGAGCTCAAACGCCGCGCTGATGTCGCGTACGCGCTCATACATGGCCCTCCAGACTGAAGCGGCCTGCTCATATCTGCCCGCCCGCTTCAAGTATCTTCCCAGATAACGACCCGCCGCCAGGTCCCCGCCCTCGAATGCCTCGGTGAGGACATCAACACCAATAGAAAAACCGGAATCCATGAGCCACCGGCCGAGGCCGCATCTGTTCACCCCCCGGTTACGCGCCGGATCGGAAAGGACACCGGTGATATGGGCCAGGAGCCGTTCAAGGTTCACCACATCCTGAAGATGATGGGCAAAAACCTTATCGAGAGATTCGGTTTCCCCGGTTCTGAGGAACGAGAAGTAGAGCTCCGGCACCAGTATTCCCGGGACGTCGGCTTCTCTTTGGATGTCGAGGACATGCCTCTCCACACTGGTGAGGCTGCAGGACGGCAGGACGTTGCCCCACAACCTGCGGACCGGGTAAAGCAGATCGAGCTGCCCGACGACCGGGAACGACCGCCCGTTCATGATGCAGCGCGTTTTCAGTATCTGCGTGTCAAAAGCCTTGCCGTTGTAGGATACGTACACTTTTGCTGCGTCGATACGGTCAAGAACATGACCGAGGAAGTCAAACTCACCGGGATAGTCACGCAGGAAATACTGGTCAACCGTGAGTTTCTCTCCATCCGAGCCGGCAAAGCCGATGAGAAAGGCTATCGTCCCGGCGCCGCCGGAAAGACCGGTCGTTTCGATATCAAAAAAAACGAGGTTTGCCGGATCACCGCCGGAGGGCAGCAGCGGCGACGGCTCGAAGAGAGCCCGACAGGCCGCCTTCACCATCGTTCGCCGTGTCCAGGTATACGCGTCAAGGGCTTTCCAGCCCGGCGGAACCACTGCGGAGACCGGCGGCCCGGGCCGGCGCGATGGGGCAACGGCGCCCTGCTCGGCTATCCGTTTCAGTCTTGCCGCAAGTCCGCCGGATGATTTTCGGTCACTTTCCTCTTTTGGTGTCACTTGCCCTTTCCGCCGCAGATACCGTATAAGAATCCGAGGACGGCCCTCTTCCTGTTGTCTTCCGGCCGCCGTTGTTCAAGATCGGGGCCGATGCAGGAGGGGCAACCACGCTCGCAGCCGCAGCGCTCGACGAGCTCGAGGCAGGCTCCGAATATCAGATCGACTTTTTCCAAGAGCGTCTCCGAGAGACCGGTGCCTCCGGGATACATATCGTAAACATAGATCGAAGGGGCGTCGGTATACGGGTCCCGCAGCCGCTCGGCAATACCGATGTCGCTCGGCTCACAGAGGAGAAATACCGGGGCGACGTTCTTCACCAATGTCCCGATACGCTGGAGGACTTCCTCCCGCAAGGCGAGGTCCACCTCTTCAAAAGCCTCACCCGCGCGCGTTCCTTTTGAAAAGACCAGGATAGCGCTTCTGGTGTGCATTTCCTCTTCAGGAAGGTAGATCTCGCCGTATCCGATGTTTTCATGGGTCTGATACTTTATTTTTTTGTACTTTGCCACTTCTCTGCGGACAAGCACGTCGCCGATGATGGTTGTTTGCCCCGCCTGTTCCTGCTCACCGTCTCTGTGGAGGACCTTGATATCGCTTTTGACGATGGCGTCGGTGAAGTAGTTTAGGTCGGCTTCCTCGACGAGACACTTGCTGTTCTCCAGGTCAAGCTTGGTGACGAGGAACTGCTCACCACGGTGGATGTATACCGCGCCTTCGAAGAGCAACTCCATCGCCGAGACCCTGTCCATCTCGCCGATGACGTCGAATTTCCCCTTTGTTGAATTGATAATGACGACATTCTCCGGTGTGGAGCTTCTTAACGATACCTGTTCCGACGGATAGGACCTGTCGGCCCAGAACCAGGAATCACCGGCGTGACGTATCACCCCGTTCTCCTCGAGATGGGCGAGCAACGCCTGGGTATCCTGCCCAAACACATCGCCGCTCTTAAAAGGTATTTCAAAAACCGCGCATTTGAGCTGGTCCAGGAGTATGAAGAGATTATCAGGATCGATAAAAGCGGATTCGGGCGAGGTGCCGAAGAAATACTCCGGATGCCGTATCAAAAACTGGTCGGTGGGAGAAGCGGAGGCGATACAGATCGCCACGGAGAGGGTATTCCTCCTTCCGGACCTTCCGGCCTGCTGCCAGGTAGAGGCGATGGATCCGGGAAAACCGGCGAGGATAGCGGCATCGAGGCCGCCGATATCGATACCCAGCTCGAGTGCGTTTGTGGAGACTACTCCGTGTATCGACCCGTCACGAAGCCCTTTCTCTATCTGTCGTCTTTCCGACGGAAGATACCCCCCCCTGTACGGTTCAACTCTGATCCGCTCGTTGTCCGTGTAGACATTCCTGAGAGTCCCGTTTATATAGGAGGCTATCAGCTCGGTCCGTATGCGCGATCTCGCAAACACGATCGTTTTTATCCCGGCCCGCAAGAGCTTTACCGCCAGCCGCTGTGACTCATGCACAACCCCCCGCCGTATCCCCTGGACGGCATCCACCAGCGGCGGATTGTAGAAGATCATATGTTTCTCGCCGCCGGGAGACCCGTTGTCGTCGATAAGCACCGGCTCGCTTTCAAGAATCCTGCTCGCCAGGTCGAGGGGGTTGCCGATAGTGGCGGAGCAGCAGATGAACTGCGGGTTTGAGCCGTAAAAAGAGGCGATCCTTTTCAGCCGGCGGACCAGGTTGGTCATGTGAGAACCGAAGACGCCTCTGTAAATGTGGACCTCGTCTATCACCACGTATTTGAGGGAGCTTAGGAATTTGATCCATTTGGGATGGTTGGGCAGTATCCCGGTGTGCAGCATGTCCGGGTTTGTAATAACGATTCTGCCGTTGTCACGCGCCGATACCCGGACCGAAGACGGAGTGTCCCCGTCGTAAGTAAAAACCTTGACCGGCACCTCTCCGCCCAGGATCACCTCGTTGAGCTCCGATTGCTGGTCCTGGGAGAGCGCCTTTGTCGGGAAGAGATAAAGCGCGCGGTATTCAGGGTGCTCGAGCAGGTCCTGCAACACCGGGAGGTTGTAGCACAACGTTTTTCCTGATGCGGTGGGCGTCACTACAACGATGTCCCTGCCCCGCCGTACGGCTTCGTACGCCCCGGCCTGGTGCGAATAGAGCCGGTCGATCCCGCGCTTCTTGAGGATGGATACGAGATCGTCTTTGAGCTCCCGCGGAAAGTCTGCGTATCTGCCTTCCCTCGCGGGTATCTTCTCCCAATGGGTCACACAAGCGGTGAAACTACTGTCGTTCTTAAGCAAATCGATCGCTACACTCACTGAGGCCATCGATGCTTATGGTAGCATATTTCGGATTCCAATTGTAGAATCGCCGGTTTACAGCAATATGATTCGCGGCAAGAGAAAGTGCA
>JAFGHN010000195.1 GCA_016930115.1 Spirochaetales bacterium
CGAATCAATCCGGATTTGCGTGTTCTCCCGTAATTTTACCTGGGCGTTCTCGTTCAGGCGGATCACCGCAATGCTCCGGCTCGCCGTGACGACAAGGTCACCGGCTTCGAGAGGCTCTCCAAAATCAGCGAAGAACTCTTCCCGGTCACGTATAACGGTGACATCGCCTTCGAAATATTCGACGAACGCCTGGTCGGCAAAGAGAGGCGCCGCGGCGATCGCGATAAGCATTGTCAATGCCGCTATCAGCGTGCGCTGAGTACCAGTGCGGCTGGCTCCGTACAATACTGTCTCATTAAGACCTCGTGATGATTGACCGCCGCCCTTCATGAACGGTCTTATCCTGACTATTTTCATCAGATTAAATGTGACTAGGTTTCAGTGGGAAGTCAAGGGAGACTGTGTCGCTTGCCGGCCAGGGAATATTCATTTACACCGGAACGGCTAACGACTATCATGTTTACACGAGGCGAATCGTGGAAACCGCTGAGTCGCGGGCCGTTCCCACCGGTACTGTTACATTTTTGTTCACTGATATCGTTGGCAGCACCGCTTTGTGGGAGACATATCCGGAAAGCATGTCCCAGGCAATTGCTCGTCACGATAAGTTACTCTATCACGTAATCGAAAGCAACGGCGGATACGTTTTTAAGACGGTCGGTGATGCCTTCTGCGCAGCATTTTCGAGTGCGCAAGCGGCGCTGCGGACCGCGATATCGATCCGCGAAACCTTGGCGGCAGAACCATGGAGTAATTGCACCATACGTATCAGGACAGGAATCCACACTGGAACGGCGGAAGAACGTAACGGAGACTACTTCGGTACAACCCTGAACCGCACCGCGCGCATCATGTCCGCCGGTTCCGGCGATCAGATACTACTTTCGGCCGCAACGAGGGAGTTGCTGGGAAAAGAACTGCCGTTCAATATCAGATTGTGCGATCTTGGCCTGAAACGGCTCAAAGATCTGTCGGCGCCTCAGCACATCTGGCAGGTGGACCAGGAAACCTGGCCTTCAGAATACCCGCCCTTGCGAGCTCTTGACTCCTGGCCCAATAATCTCCCCTTTCTCTTCACCACTTTCATCGGGAGGGAGAAAGAAATATCGGAAATAACGAAGCTTCTATCTGAAACGCGCCTTGTCACGATTCATGGCCCCGGTGGAACCGGTAAGACCCGTCTTGTTCTCGAATGCACAGCGGAGCTCACTGTTTTGTGTACCGACGGCGCCTGGTTTGTTGACCTCTCCCGGATCGATAACGGCAGACAGATCGGCAGCGCCTGTCTACATGCATTGGGGATGCCTGAAGACCCGGTTACGCGTGAAGAAGATGCTCTCGTATCACGGCTGCGCGAAGCAAAAGCGCTCGTGATCCTCGATAACTGCGAGCATGTTATCGATGAGTGTGCTTCGTTTGCGGAAACACTCCTTAAGAGGTGTGAACGCTTGCGTATTCTCGCGACGAGCCGTGAGAGCCTTATGGTCCAAGGTGAACGTACTTACCGGCTGGATCCGTTGGCTGTGCCGGTCCAGACGCAGGATGCCCTTGATATCCATACCCTTTCCCGTTGCGACGCCGTCAGATTATTCTCCGAGCGTGCAGCTGAAACGGGAACGGACTTCCGGCTTGATTGCAGCACCGCTCCATTTGTAGTCGATATTTGCGCCCGACTTAACGGCTTACCCCTGGCGCTCGAGCTGGCCGCTGCCCAGCTTCGCTTCATGACCATAAAGGACCTCGCGGATAGGCTTCAAGGTTCTTTTGAAATCCTCAAATCGACCTACCGCACAACACCACAGCGGCAAAAAACCCTTACCACACTTCTGGATTGGAGCTGGCAGTTGCTTGACGAGAGTGAGAAATCAACATGGCGACGTCTTTCGTTGTTCAAAGGCGGGTTTTCGGCAGCTGCCATCGACGCCGTTGCCGGCCGTGAAAGCAGGCAGGCGCTGGAAGCATTGGTGCAGAAATCAATAGTGAAACTCGATGCCTCTCCGGACGCGGAGGGACGATATTCGATGTTCGATATCATTCGGCGATATGGTCTCAACAAGCTTCAAGAAAGCAATGACAGAGAAACGGCTCTTTCCGAATACTTTGCCTATTATATCCGGTTTACAGAATCCCTTCGTGACGCTCTGGCGATTGTTAAGGACGCTGAGGTATTTGCAGAAATGGCGGCAGAACTCACAAATCTTCGGTTTGCATATGAGATAGCTATTAACGATAACCGGCACCTTTCCGATGCAACGGAAATATTTATAAACCTGTTCGACTATTATGGCAGCGGTCATGCGAACATCCATGATGCGGATAATATAAGACGAACGTTGTGGTCCCGGCGTGAACTCCTATCTTCACATGTTCAGGGATATTTGCTTGCAGCGGATATACGTATCCAAATTTTGCGATTTGCAGTGAGCGACGACTTACTTACCGCCACTGATAAAGCACTCGTAGTTGCCCACTCGTGTGATGACCGGCTACTCATAGCCAGGATTTTCAATATGCGCACTGAAGTGAATGGCATTATGAGAAATTGCGAGCAGAGTGCCAGAGACGCGCTGCAAGTCCTCGATCTGTTTCAACAAGATCACAACGACAGGCAGGAATGTGAAGCCTACGTAGGATTGGGGATGGCGATTTCGAGTTCGTATTGGTGGGGTCCCCGCATAAACCTCCGCGAGATTGCCGGCGACCGTGCATGGTATCCCGTTAAGATTGACTGCAGTACCGGATTACTTGAGTTATCGTCAGCATGCCTGCATTCGGCTCTTTTGCTCGCAGAGAAAATCGGTGATATGAACCAGAAAGCCTGGGCGCTGTTCGGTTTTTCGGAGATTTCCCGTCTGAAAGGCGAAGTAGATGTGGCAAAACAGCAAGCCCTGACCAGCCTCGCTCTGTTCCACGCGCTGAAACTGCGCCATCAGGAATGGCAGCTTCACCTTCATTTAGCAGACCTTTGCACGATGTCCGGCGACAGGAGAGGGATGTTCGAGCATGTCGAGATATGTACGCAAATAGACAAGGAAATCGGCAGTGAATCGCTCGCAATTTCCGGTCTTCTTCATTTCGCAAATTATGAAATTCACTTTGCCGAGTGGGACGCGGTAGAGAGGATCTGCCTGGAAGGACTCGAGAGTGCCGGTGACGAGTCTCGAGCCCGGCAATTATTTCTCTTATTGCTCGCCGTTGCTTCTGTTGAGAAGGGAGCTTATAAAGAAGCAGAAAAGCTGCTTTTTAGAAGTATCGCGATGTACGAGGGCAAATCGCCCACCAAGCCTGACGCGCTCAGCAGTTTCGTTGCGGTTCAGGCAAGAATCCGGCTGGTTACAAATGCAGCGCCGGAAGAATCAGCCCGTGCGGCGGGCGCACTTTTGGCGTACAATGATCGAAATCTGCCCAAACTCACTTGTGACAACTCACCGTCAAAAAATTCGGAATGGAAAGTGCCGGAGACAATTGAATGGGCAAGGCCATGGGAATTTCACTGGGACACGGCCTTTTTGACTCGCCGGGTTCTTATGGGGTTGCTGCAGGATGTTTCAGGAAGATTCGAGCCCGGTAATCTTGCGGAATTGCTCAATGAAGGCCGCAAACGGCCGCTAAAAGCCTTTGCATCGGAGTATTTCCAGGTTGAAGGGCTCAACATTATGGACGATATCGTGCCGCGTAGCTCCGCTGATACCAAACAACAGAGACAACGGATATTTGATGAATGAGGTCCGGCGCGACCAACATTGAGCCGGGCAGCCAAAACGGGCTCTCGAACGTTTCAAACGTCTGCCGGTTGCACTTCTGCACTCCGAAAGAACAGCCCCGGCCTCACTATCTTTCGCCAGATGAAAAAGGTTGCCCAGACCAGGATCAGGGCCGCGGCGGCGCCCGGCGCCCAATCGCCGATTTGAGAAAGCAGAAGCCCGCCCAACGCCGGCGCAATGATCCCGTTCAAACTCTCGAGGGACGCAGATAATCCAAGTGCGCCGCCGATCTCTTCGGGTTTTACCGATTTCGACAGAAGACTCCGGTTCACTACTCCCAGAACTCCTCCGCCGAGGGCGATGGGAACCAGAGCAATCAGAAGAAACCACACCGTTGATGCCACGGCCCAGAGAACAAAGCCGATGGCAAGAAGGACACCGGATGCGAGCATGAGTTTCGTTTCAGAAAACCGTTTTGTGAGAACACCGATCAAGCCACCCTGCACGCCCGCGGCAAGCACGCCCACATAAGCTAATATATATCCGCGGGTATCCGCCCCTATTCCCAACCGCTCCTTCGCCACCAGGCTGAACATCGTCTGAAACATGATAAACGCGAGACTATACAACGCGATAACGTGCAAGACCGATCCGGTCTGTCGTTTCTTTAACGCTTCCCAAAGCAGCCTGACACTGAACTTCCGCCTTGGGTTCGCCGCCATCTCCGCGCGTCTTTCAGCCGTCAGACTCTCTGGCAACACGAAGGCGATGAGGAGCAGGTTGAGGAAGGCGACACCGGCGGCGGCGAAGGCCGGCGCCGAAAGGCTGAACCTCGAAAGCAGTCCCCCAAACAGAGGCCCTAAAATAAAACCGAGACCGAAGGCCGCGCCGATCAGGCCAAGGCCCTTTGCGCGTTCCTCGTCGGTAGTTACATCGGCGATATAGGACTGAGCCACCGTTATGTTACCCCCGGTGAGGCCGTCCAAGATCCTGCTCAAGAAAACCACCGGGAGCACCCAGGCGGTTCCGAGCAAAAGCAGCGACAGGAATGTTCCGCCAATCGAAATCAGGAGCAAAGGTTTTCGCCCGTACTTGTCGGACAGACGCCCGACAATGGGGGCGGCGAAAAACTGCCCGAGAGCATAAGCGCTTGCCAACAGACCGACCAAGGCGGGCGCGCCGCCGAAACGGGCGATGTAATCCGGGAGCAGCGGGATAATAAAACCGAAACCCACCATGTCCATGAAGACGACGCTGAATAAGAGTAAGAGGGAGCGTTTTTTCATAACGGCATGAGTATACTGAGGGTGCGAGCTTAAAGTGAACAGAAATCGTTTACAAGAAACCCATCGGGTTGTAACCTGATCCGTCAATGGCGAATTTTGCATTTGTCGTATACGGCGATATTCAAAGGGTAACCGGCGGGAACTACTACGACCGCATGCTGATCCGCGCGCTCGAAGCACGCGGTTATACGGTTACGGTGGTAAGCCCGCAAGATCTCAAAACGCAGCAAACATCCGGGAACAAACCGCTTGAACTGGACGTGTGCATCGTTGATGAGCTCTGCCATCCCGATTTTTGTTCGGGGAAGGATTTTGCCGGGTTCGCGGAAGACACTCTTCTTGTCGCGATGGTACATCATCTCGCGGCGCAGGAACGCCTCTCCCCCGCCGCCCGCACGCGGCACCTGCTTCAGGAACGCCGTTTCTTAAGACCCGTGGATTACTGCATCTGCAACTCTGTAGCTACCGATACGGCGGTACGCGGAATCGGTGGTTACAAAGGCCCGGGCGGAATCGCCGTTCCGGGGGTTTCGCGAGCCGGCGCCGGAACGGCCGGGCGTGGGGCCGCCGAATCCAAACTTCATACCGGCGGCCCGGTGCAGCTTCTTGCTTTGGGGAATGTGATTCCGAGAAAAGGCATCCACCACGTCATTGCGAGCATGGCGATCGAACCGCCCCTACCGTGTACGTTGGTTGTGGCCGGAAACACGGAGGTTTACCCGCGGTACACCGAAAAGCTTTGCAAACAGGTAGCAAAGCTCGGCCTTCAGGAAAAAGTCACTTTTCGGGGTTTCGTCGGCGAGGAGGAGAAGCAACGTTTGCTCGCGGCAGCCGACTTCTTGACGGTTCCGTCGGACCACGAAGGCTACGGGATTGTCTATCTGGAAGCGATGGAATACGGGACCGTCCCGGTCGCGTCGCGTTCGGGCGGCGCCGGGGAAGTCATCAGAGACGGCCGTAACGGCTTTCTTGTCCCGCCTCGATCACCACAATCGATATACCGGATAGTTGCAGACTGTCTTCGAAAGCCGGATTTGTACAACGAGCTTTCCGGGAATGCAAGAAAAACGTGGGAACAGCACCCTTCGTGGGAGGCCACTTTCGAAGAAGTTATTGATGATCTTGAGAAAATGACACGGAAGAAAACCTTATAGGCCGCAGACACGATAATCAAAAGTCGGCAATGGTCTGTCAGCAGCGTGCTAACTTCCGACCGTGGCCTCCACGGCCCCTACCACAAACGCCGGCAGGCTGTTGCTGTTGTCAAACACGTGCCTCATTTTCTTCTTTTTGGTATCCAGGTAGAACTTATTGTGAGGATTCGCCCTGACGGTTACCGGCACCCGGCCCAGTATCTCTATCCCCGCTTTCCGCAATTGTTCAAACTTATCCGGGTTGTTGCTCAAAAGCCGGATGCTCCTGATTCCAAGAAGGTTCAGCATATTGGCCGCCAATTCGTAACTTCTCGAATCGGCGGGAAAGCCGAGCTCCACGTTGGCCTCAACGGTGTCCAATCCTTCCTGCTGTAATCTGTAGGCGTTAATCTTGTTGATGAGGCCTATTCCCCTTCCCTCTTGCCGCAGATACAGCACGACCCCGGTCCCTGCCTTCTCAATATACTCCAGCGCGTTTTCAAGTTGGTTCCTGCAATCACACCGGAGTGATCCCAGGACGTCCCCGGTGTGACACTCCGAATGAATACGGCAGGGTATGTTCCTGCCGCCGGTTATGTCACCCTTGATGATCGCGGTATGTTCCTTTCCGGTATCTTCGTCGAAAAATCCGACGATCTTGAAGTGGCCGAACTTCGACGGCAGGTCCGCTTCGGCCGCCATCGTGATGTTTTTGTAACGTTTCGGCGAGATCAGAATTCCTCTGTGCTTTTCATTGTATGCGACATCCATTATCTACTCCTGACCGTGGAAAAGCCGCCGTCGACACCTGCCCAGGCGTGCTCGTTTTCCCAGATCCTCACTTCCATTCTTGAAATCCTGCCGGTATCGGACTTTTCCATGGCGCCATTCACAGCCGATTGGAGCGACTCGAAAACATACCCGCAGAGATACTCAAGGCTCGTTGTTTTTTCCTTGAACCATGAGATGTCGTTGAGAACTTTCCCGGCCATATCGCTGAATAGCTCGTCCCGTATGCGTTCAAGCACGCTAATATCGAGAGAGAACCCCCGTTCATCGAGTTTCTCCACCCACAAGGTCCATTCGAGACGGTAGCCATGGGGATGCGGTTCTTTTTCTTCCGGCGGCACGTCCCCCACCATCGAGTGAATAGCGGTAAAATCGCCCGTAACTCCAACTGCGTACAACTTACTCTCCCGGAATCAGTGCTATGAGCCCTGAAACCTCATCTTTTTGCACTAACAATGTATAGGCATCCCCGGCGGAAGAAAAGGAAAATCTATGAGTGAGCAAATCTTTCACGGTCAACCATCTGAGAATATTGAGCGCTTCATCCATTCTTCTCGCCTTTGTCCATCCCTGCCCGACGGCGTTTGAAAGATGGGAAACCTGGCTGCTCTTCAGCGTCAGCCGTTTTCTGTGGAAAGCCCCGCCAAGATTGACCTGGATGTCCCTGTCACCATACCAGCTTGCAACCGTCAGCACCCCCTCAGGCACCAGGGAATCAATGCACAGCTGAAGCGCTTCCTCGCTGCCGCTCACCTCGATAGCTCGATCGAAGCTGCCGAGAGATCTCAATTCCGACAGGTCCGATAGAAACTCGTGTTCGCCGAACCACTCTTCTTTCAGCGGATTTGTGTCGAATACGGTGAGGTTCATCCCCATGGATTGACGGAGAATTCGCGCCGTCAGCGTACCGACGACGCCCGCGCCGGTGAGCAGGATCCTGTCCCCGAGGAGCGGCCTTGTGTCATGAATAATCGACAGCGCGGTTTCCGTGTGCGGTATGAACAGCGCCGTCTCATCATCGATCTCGTCCGGGATCGGTATCAAATCGGCGCGTTCAAGCATGAAATGCTCTGAATGGGGCAAAAATCCGAAGTATCTGCCGCCGCGCTCATCCTGCACCACGTTGATATAGCCGTAGGGGAAGGGATAGGTGAAATCGAACTCGGCGCAGTCGATCTCAGGGTCTGAGGCCGCTCCTTGGGGGAAACGGCCAAGGAAGAACTGCCGCTCCGTCCCCGGGCTCAGCGCCATGAGGCGTGAGGAGAACAGTCTGCCGGCCCTGCAGAGTCTTTCGCTCTGAATGTTGACCTCGCCCGGTGCGGTGAAAAGAACGGTCCGCGTTTCCAACGCGCCGGCGGAGTCGAGCTGCTTTGACCTGTCGTTCTTAAAAGTCCAGACCACCTCGGTGCCTAGTACCTCTATGTTCTCAAGAGTCGGTTTGAAGATATGGCTCAAATCATCGACCCCGATATCGCCGACGGCGGGGACGCCGTCACCGATGATTTTTGCCGCAGCGACGATGACCAGGGAATCCCACAAGCCCTGGCGCAGGAAAGAGGTGATTATACCGCCGCCACCCTCGACAAGAACCGACGTAACTCCCGTTCTCTCGAGTTCTTCGAGAACCATTGCGATGGAAAGCCGCCCCGGTCCGTCGGTCTCGACCCCAACCAGACACACGCCCTTCGTCTCGAGCCGTTCTCTGTCAGCAGGCTGAGCGAGCCGGGGATCATAAAAGACGATTGTCGGGACCTCGCCGGCCGTCTTGACTATCCGGCAGCTCTGGGGGATCTTGAGCGAGCTGTCCAGAATTACGCGAACGGGGTCTTTCTTCTGAGCTATCCTGCAGGTGAGCAACGGATCGTCCTGCAGCACGGTGCCAATCCCGACGAGCACGGCATCGTGATCCCGCCGCATTTCCTGATTTAGCTTGAGGCTCAACTCCTCGCTGATATACCGTGACTCGCCGTTCCTGGCCGCGATTTTGCCGTCGATGCTCTGGGCATAACTGACGGTTACCTTCATATCTTTCCTCACCTATTCCAACCTATCTCCTTCTGAATAACAGCATGTAGTAGCCGGATATCCCCCGCTCCTGCAGCAGCATCAGTGCATTTCCGCCGATGATATTCTCCATCCAGGGAGGCGGAGACGGGTGCAATTGAAGGAGTGACGAGAGCAAGAACAGCATCCTGTTCAAGACCGGTGCGCTTCTCATGTAGCCCGAGAGATCCGTTTCCTCCACCAGCTCGAAACCTCCGTCCCCGCAAACCGCGGCAAAATCACGGACGCTGGCAATACCGGCGGCGTGCCAGTTTTTCCTGAATCTCTCAAGCAGCCTCTCGGAACCGGTACTTGTCCGCCGGCCGGCCGGCCCGCGCATCGCGGACGGCGTTGAAGCCGCACCGGGACGGAGAAAATCGTCTATCACCAGAAAACAGGCGCCCGTTTCAGTGATCATCCGCAGATTCTCAAGCAACCGTTGATGGTCAGGGTTGTGCTGGATACTCTCTATCGCAAAGATACACTGAAACGGCTCTTGCCGGCTGTACCAGCCCGGATCGAGAAAATCCGCGTGTTCGAGCCGGGTGCCGAACTCCCCGCCGATTTTCACCTGCGTTTCGCTGATCGTGATCCCGCTGTAATCCGCAGCGTAAAACCGCTGGAGGTACCGGATAGTTCCCCCCACCCCGCAACCGAGATCAAGCACCCGTTGCGGACGGCGGTTCAAGATCTGATTGAGTACCAGCGAGTTCACATATTCGAGGGCATCTGCGCGGGAGCGCACACCCGGAGCGTAGAGCATCCGGTGAATCGCGCCTCGCTCGCGATCTTTCGGTTTTCGCAGAAACCTCGAGGTATTGTGATCGTAGTAGGCGGCAACGCCGCCATGGCCGCGCATACGAAGATAATAAGCAAAAAAATCGCGCGATACAAAATCAAAAAGAAAATCGACTCTTTGAAGGCGAGCGCTTATATTTACGTAGTGATCCGAATCCTGTTGAAACGCTCCGGCAGGCACGTACAAGACGGAAAAAAAGCGCTGATGGGCGCGTTTTTGCCTCCAAGAAGCTGAATTTCCATAAGTTCAACAGGATTCGGATCACTACATTACAACTATGCAGATGTCCGCACTCAACCGCGCCAATACGCTCTGGCTCCCCAGCGTGAGCCTGCTTCTCTTTCTCTACACTTCTCTGTTGCTGTCTGTCAAAGATGCGGCAGCCGGTGTATTGATGTGGACTGGGCCGATTCTGGCTCTCCCGCTCATGGGCTGGGGCCTTGCTCTTGCGCTCAAAGGGAGCGGTATCCGTTTCGCGGCGTTTTTCAACCGTCCCGCTAACGCTGTGACACTGGGCCGCAGCGTCCTGCTCTTCGCGGGGTTAGCGATCGCGTCGATCAGCCTGGCTGATCCGCAAGGGGCGCATCAGGGGTTATGCGTTTTTTCCGCCGTGATTATCGTGCTGGCGTTCCTGGCGGACAAAGCGGACGGCTTCCTCGCCCGGCGTGAACAGAGGCGCTCGCAGGCGGCGGAGTTCGGACCGTGGTACGACGCGGAATCGGATGCGATCATCATTTTGTTTGCCGGCGTTCTTGCCGTACGTCTTGAGCTTGCTCCGGCTGTTTTGCTCGTCGCGGCGCTGTCCCGGTACGCCTTTGGGCTGCTTTTCTCTTTCTTTCCTCTTCCCTTGGTTTCAACCCGCTGGTTCGCCCTCTTTTCCAAGATCGCCGCGGGCTTTCTGCAAGGGGTGCTCGGTTATGTATGGGCCGTGGCATTGCTGTTCTCAGGAACTCACGCCCCGGTTCACCCTTCTCCGTCTTTTTTTACAGATCCGGCGCCGGTAACCGCGGCCTCGTACGCGATCTCGGCGATCATCTTTTTGAGTTTTGCTTTCGAAGCGGGGTACCGTTTCCGGACGTTCGTATCGACGTTGCCGCCCAAATACCGGAAGGGACTTTTCCGCTCGTTTCTCATCTACTACCGGATACCTTTCCGCTATGTACGCATGGTGAGATTCTACGGCGGATTTGTTACCCCGGGGGACACGGTGTTTGACGTGGGGGCCCATCTTGGAAACCGGATCCGGGCGTTCCGGGCGCTGGGGGCACGGGTGATCGCTTTCGAACCCCAGGAAGCCTGCAGGAAGATCCTTGAGACATGGTTCGGCAATGACAAGTCGGTGGCGCTTGATTATTCGGCCGTAGGAAAGGAAAACGGATCTATCGCTATCAGTACATCTTACAACAATCCGACCCTCGCCAGCGTCGACGGGTCCTGGATCGCGGAACTGAAACGGGAGCCGGGCTTCAA
>JAFGHN010000196.1 GCA_016930115.1 Spirochaetales bacterium
CGCTCTTTCAATTCGACAATCGATTTACCGAGCCTTGCCGCATACTCTGAGAACGCAAAACCAAGAGTGATGGGCACCGCGTGCTGGCCGTGGGTCCTCCCTATCTGCGGAGTTTCGGCTTCCCGTTCGCACAGCCCGACAAGCAATTCTTCAACGTCAATCATCAGCGGAAGAATGCAGCCGTTGACGGCGTCTCTCAACCGCAACGCAAATGCGGTGTCCAGTATGTCGACGGATGTTGCGCCAAGATGAACGTACGGCCTGAGTGCGTCGCTCACGTTGCGCTTCATGACGTTCACCAGGGCGCGTATGTTGTGCCTGGTCTTTGCTTCTTCGTCGTACACTTCCTGCGGGTCTATCCGCTCCGCCAACCCGTCTATTTCACCTTCAAGCGATTCATCGAGCTGTTCGAATATCCTGACGTACGCCCTGAGCAATGCCGCCTCCACTTTGGCGCAGTAGCGGATAGTGGCTTCTTCACTGAGGGTAGCTTCAAGTTGTGTGAAGAGATCCCTGTTTTCGATGAAATACCGGTGGTCAAGGGGTGACAGGTTTTTGAAAATGCTTCTTGCTTCCATAACAAAAATTGCCAGACCTTGTACTTTTTGTCAATACGCGCTGTATAATGAACCGATATGGCTGACGCGGAAATCGACCTTCTGTTTGCACAGGCGCTCCAGGCCGGGAAGGAGCGCAACTATATAAAAGCGTCCAATCTGCTCTTACGTATCGTGAGCGAGACAGATGCCATGCCCCAGGCCTATCTCTATCTTGGCAGAAGCTATCACGCCCTCGGGCATATTGATCTGGCGATACAATTTCTCAGGTATTTCACTGAGCTCAAGCCCGGCGTCGGCGCCGGGCACTTCTTTCTCGGACGGGCCTATTTCCTGAGACGGCTTCATGCCAGAGCGGTGGAGGAGCTTGAAACCGCCGCAAGGCTGGAGCCGGAAAACAGCCAGGCACATGCGCTGCTTGGCATGGCGCGGCTTCGTATGCGCGACACCTCCCGTGCCGCCGCATCACTCGGCCGCGCGGTTGAGCTCGACGGTGAGAACACCGATCTCTACAACGCATACCTTCATACGCTGCTCATAGACGCCGTAAAGGTTTACAGATCCGGTGATATCGACCTTGCCCGGGACATGTTTACCTTCCTTCTCGACGCAGGTTATGACGGACCGCTTCCGCAACTCTATCTTGCGGCGCTGGAAAAAAGGAACGGAAATTACGCCCAAGCCCTTCACTGGTATGACAGAGTCATTTTCTCCTACCCGGAGGATCCGCTTCTGCATCTACAACGGGCAAGAGTGCTCTATCAACTCGGCAAAATCGCGGAAGCGGTGGAAATTTTCGAAGCATTCGGCTTCAGCTTTGAGGACGATGAAAGCGGTGCAGACGCTGAAGAACTTGACCGTTTTATGGCGCGCGAGGCCTACAAAAAGGGACATCTGAGAAAGGCGGCAATCTACGCCAAAAGAGTGATAAAGCGTACGGGCCGGGATTATGAGATGCACCTTCTCCTTGGAGAGGCGTTCAGGAATCTGGGAAGCTTCTCAAAAGCGCGGAACCATTTTACCCGGGCATGGGAAGTCGACCGCAACCGCATCGAGCCTCTTTACGGTATTGCGATGGTGCTCTGGCACGTCGGCGACCACAAAGAAATGCTCACCTACCTTGACAAAATAGACCGGATCGATCCGGGTAACGCCATTGCGGCGTACTACAGGGCGCTCTGCCTGCGCGAACTGAACGCACCGTCAAATGAGGTCATACCGGCGCTTCAGAATGCCCTGCGCAAGAACACTCCCGACAAGTACCTCACCACGGCCCTGGGCGCGGAATACCTGGATGATTCGCGCCCTGACCTTGCGGAGAAGTGGTTCGAAAAGGCCCTCGAGTTTGCTCCATCTCACCAGGATGCGCTCCAGGGCCTTATTGAGACCTATGAGGCTCTTGAAGAAGATCAGAAAAGCGCCCGGAGTTACGAGCTCTATTTGAAAAAATTCCCGGCGGACCTTCAGATCAGGAATAATTACATCCATCTGCTCCTCGACATGGAGAAGTTTGAAGATGCGATCGCTCAGATACAAGCTGCTCTTCCCATCAGCAACGACGGTCGAGAATTGCAGCGGTTACTCGCCTACTGCTGCCGCCGCACCGGGCAGTTCGTCGAGGCGGCGGTCGTCTATCGCAATCTTCTGAAGGACGAACCGGCCAACGAGGCGTATCTCAGGGCCCTCTGTTACTGTCTCGACTTTTCCGGCAAGAGAAAGACCTCCCTCGAACTGCTGGAAAAGGCGTTCGTCTATCTTACGCCTTCGGTGGAACTTCGTCTTATCTACGGGGTGCTCCTGTACCGGGAAAGCCGGTTTGACGACGCACTCGAACAATTCCGGCAAGCTCTCGATAAATCACCTGACGATTGGCGGGCCTATAAAAATATGGGTATGATCTATCGTAAGCGCGGAATAAACGATTTCGCGGAAAAATACTTCGCACGGGCGGAAAAGCACAAACCCTCTTGAATTTCCTGCTAGTGTCCATATACTGATACAAACGTTTTGTTCCAAGGCGTTTCTGTCCCGCAGGAGGGTTATATGGCTGCTAAAGCGCTTGACTTGTTTCAGGCATACGCTCAGGAAAAACTGCCGAAAGATGGTGGGTATATCGTATCTTCATTTTTTGACAGGAGTTCCACCTACAGCCGATATGAAGTTGTTGCCTACAGCACCGTGAAGAGCCTTTATCTGACTGAAGAAGGCCTCACTTTCCAGACCGACGGTAACAAGCTTTTTATCCTGGTAGAGCCCGCCAACTACTCTCGGAAGTTCGTTGAACCGGTGAACCGTGACTCAAACGCGCAGATACCCCACCGGTTCTCAGAGCTGAATATCTACACGGCCAAGAATCAGACCAAAGTCATGGTCAGCCGGGATCCGGTGATAACTTATTCATCCTTCACGGTACTCAAGCCCACGGGCGTCAACTTCGCCCTCTTCTTCTACAACCTGGAGGGCGTCATGCAGACCCTTGAGTTCTTCTTTGCCGAAACACTCAACAAGGAAGCAAGAGTACCTTCACCGGACGCAAAAAAAGCCGCCAAATACGTCGCGGAGGGAATAAAAAAGTTTTCGATCTGGTAACCTGACGACGCAATTCAAAAGAAATTACGTGCCCAGGTTGATCTGTGCAACCGCCAGCAGTGCTATAGGAACGCTGTACGACGAGCAGGAAACGTAGTTTAACCCCACGTCCATGCAGAACTTGATATTCTCCGGGATGGCGCCGTGTTCGCCGCACAAACCTGCTTTCAGCTCCGGCCTTGTCATGCGCCCGCGTCTCACCGCCGTCGCAATCAGTTCCATCACGCTGGAGTTCAGGTTCATGAATGGATTTCCGGCTATGATGTCAAACAGCGTATAGTCCGGCATGAAAGAGTTGTAATCATCCCGTGACAGACCAAGCGTCGTTTGGGTCAAGTCATTTGTGCCGAACGAGAAGAACTCAGCGTACCTCGCAATCTCACCCGCGCTCAGCGCAGCGGTCGGAAGCTCTATCATCGTACCGACCTTGAAAGGAAGTGCTGATAATTTAGTTGATTTAGTAGACTTTTTTGCACCTTTCTGTGCTTCAAGCAACTGATTCCGCAGCTCCTGCTCTATGTCCATCAGCCCGACATACGAAGCACCTTCGATTTTCTTCCCGTGGATAATCAGTTTCAGCTCATCGGAGTTCATGACAATGGGAATCATAATCTCAGGGTCGGTTTCTATCCCTTCTGCCTGAAGCTGGTATGCTGCCTCAAAAATCGCCTCAATTTGCATTTGGTATATTTCCGGATACGAAACGGCTATCCGGCAACCCCGATGGCCGAGCATCGGGTTAAATTCCTTCAACCCATCGCAGAGCGCCGCAATGTCTTTTGCCGCCACTTTTCCGGACTTCTTGCCCTTATTCAAGTAGCTCACAAAAGCCTGCATCTCCTCCGCGTTGTGCGGCAGAAATTCGTGGAGCGGGGCGTCAAGCAGCCGTATCGTAACCGGTTTGCCGTTCATTACTTTGAAAATCTGGTAGAAATCCCTATTCTGCATCGTTTTGAGCTTTTTCAACGCCGTCGATCGTTTCTCCCTTGTATCCGAGACGATCATCTCGCGAAAGACGTTGATGCGCTTTTCATCGAAGAACATGTGTTCGGTTCTGCACAGCCCGATCCCCTCAGCCCCGAACTTCAGCGCCA
>JAFGHN010000197.1 GCA_016930115.1 Spirochaetales bacterium
CATTTTGACCGATCGTTCTTTATCGTCATTGCCCTTCAGGATGGCGATGTCTTATCTGATGATATGCTGCATAGAATTGAGGCGCTTTCTTCCCGGATTTCCTCCATAGACGGCGTTGGCGGCGTTGTCTCTCCGGCGACGCTTTCAGACATTACGATAGAAGATGAGGTGCTGGCGTACAGCCGCGTCCCAATTACGGAAGCCGCGCGCGTCGTGGCCGAAACGCCGCTCTTCAGGAAAATGCTCCTTTCAGAAAAGGCGGACGCGGTAACGCTGCTGGTTATTCCGAAAAACAGGGACCGGGACGTCGAAGTATCGGAACAGGTCGTTAACATTATCGAATCCGGGGAATTCGGGGAAATGTATATCCTCGGTTATCCGGTGGTATCGTATTTTGTGGATATCGGCACACAATCCGATTTCTACCTACTCACCGCAATCGCGGCGGGGGTAATGCTTCTGGCGTTTATTCTCATCGCGAAAAAAATCGGCACCGGGCTGCTTCTCTGGATCTCATCGGTTCTCCCGGCTCTCTGGACCACCGCACTTTTCCCGCTGTGCAACGTTGAAATGCGGATCACCGGCATTCTCGTTCCGGTGCTTACCCTGGGATTGGCCACAACCTACAGTATTCACCTGTTCAGGTACGCCAGGACGGACCATGAACTTGGCCGTGACGCCGTGCTCCGCGGAGCGGCGCCGATAATCGGGGCCGCGGCGCTCACGACAATGCTCGGGTTCGCCACGCTGCTCATTTCTCCCGAGCCTGAGCTGAGATCCCTCGGGTTGTTCATCATCTGCGGGATCGTCTTTGCGGTTCTTTCATCTCTCTTTTTTCTCCCGGCGCTCCTCTATCCCGGTGGAAACCAAACGGTCAATTTCTCAGCCGTGCGCACGCGGGGCATCCGGGTGGGTTCCGGAAACACGCGGATACCGGCGGTCTTGATTATCGGCGCCGTCATAGCAACCGCGGCCGGCGCGTACCGGATTCACTCGGACTACCGGATCGAGAATATGTTCAGGCCCTCACACCCGCTGGTGGAGAATGCAGGGTACTTCAACCAGACCTATGGCGGTATCGAAGAGATCGAAATCCTTATCGATACGGGGCAAGAGTACGGCCTGGTGTATCCCGATATCTACGGAAGTATCCGCCGTATTGCCGCGGATCTGGAGAACCTCGATCGAGTGAATCACGTCTTATCTATCGTGGATTTTGTCGATTGGGCAAACGGACGGCTCGCGGGGCTGCAGGAACCACTCGCACCGCAAAGCGAGGTCGAGATCGGCGAAGTGTTGGAGCTTCTTTCCGGCGGCGAAGCGGGCCTGTCCCTCGAATCACTGGTTGACCCCACCTACTCGCAAACGCGAATCCTCGTCAAATACGGTTACGAGGGCGCAAAAGCGAAACACTATATGCCGACGTTAAACGAAATTACGGAACAAATCGATCGTTCGCTCAAGGAGCATCTTCCCGAGGCTGCGTACTGGATCGGCGGCAGACCGGTGGAACAGAATAGAATCCTCAGTGCTCTTGCGCGGAGCGTGGGCATCAGTATCCTTATCTTCTTCCCCGTGGTGTTCTGCCTCCTTCTCTTTGTCTTTAGATCGTTCAAAAAAGCAATCTTGCCGTTAATCCCGGCGGCGACAAGTGTCATGGTCTACTTTGGCTGCATGGGATGGTTCAATTTCCCCTTCAACCTGGTCTCAAACGCCGCGATTGCCACCGCGATGGGCGTCAGCGTAGATGATGCGATATATTATCTTCTATACTACGAACGGCGCAGGGTGAAATCCGGCGTACAGCAGGCGCTCGAAACGGCGCGGAAGAACACGGGCACAGCAATCGTACAGACCACGGCGATCATCAACGCCTGTCTCTTGGTGTTGCTGTTTTCCACGTATAGATCGGTGACCCAGGCGGGAGTGATGATCATCATCGGTTTTACCGCAGCCACCCTTGTCACCCTCCTCGTCGTGCCGGTGCTGATACACCGGGTCGACCGCAAGCACGCGGGCATAAAGGAGTCGGATACGTGAAAACAACACGGGGGGCGTTACTCGTGCTCGCCGCGCTTACGGCGCTTTCGATGATTACTGAACCGGCGGCCGCGCAGAGCAGCACACCAACGGCCGAGGAAATCCTCGCCAACACTCATCTTTTGGGTAATGCGGCGAATATCATCCTGACGGCCACCATGGATATAAGATCCCCCAGGGGTGACAAGAGTAGGACCCTCGAGATTTACATCTCCCAGAACGACGAAGCATCGAAAATCCTGGCACAGGTGACCTCACCGCCGTTTCTGCGCAACCTCAAGTTTCTCACCCACCAGTTTTCAGACGGTTCGGACGACAAGTGGGTAAAAACATCCCGCGGGGTGAGGAGGCTTGCCGAGGGCAATTACGGCGAAGCACTGTTTGACTCGGACTTCACCGTTGAAGATCTGTCTCGAATCGATGAGTCCAGGTTCGATCTGGAAGTTGTGGACACCGGAGAGACCTCCGGGGTACGGGCGATCAAGGCGATTCCCACGTACAACGGTCCAGATTACACCCACAAGATATTCAAGATAGAGGTCGACACCGGGATGCTTTCCGGTGTGGATTTTTTCCGGGATGAGGCGTTGGTCAAACGATACACACTGCTGGAGCGGCAGGTGATCGGCGGCGAGCCGTACCCTCTCTTATGCACAATGGAAGACTTTGCGAAAGGCACCAGCACGGTCCTTGAGATCGACAAAGTATCGATTGAAGATTCAATCCCGGAGAGGCTTTTCAACCGCGGCAGCCTGTGAGCGTGCAGGACGGGCGAAGTGCAGGGCGGCAGTGCGCAGGGCCGCCGCGGGCCGCGACGCCGGCAGCCGGAGGTAGCGCCGTATGAAAGAGACCATACGAGAAGTGATACAGCCGCGGGAGGCAGACATCGGCGGGCTTATCGTTCGCCGTTCGCTGCCGGCGAGTAACATCAGGTCAATCGGGCCATGGGTCTTCTTCGATCACATGGGCCCGGCTCAATTCCGTCCCGGCACCGGTCTCGATGTGATCCCCCACCCTCATATCAATCTCGCCACGGTCACCTACCTCTTTGAAGGGGAAATTGTCCACCGGGATTCGCTGGGCAGCGTGCAGACGATCACCCCGGGGGCGATAAACCTGATGACCGCCGGGAGGGGTATCGTCCACTCGGAGAGAACGGGCCCGGAGCTTCGCGCCGCCGGGCACCGCGCCCACGGTATTCAGCTCTGGATGGGACTGCCTGAGGATCTGGAAGAAACCGATCCGGTGTTCGATCATTACCCCGCTTCCGCCATTCCGGCGGCCACACTTGGCGGCGCAACCCTGCGCGTCATGATAGGCAGTTCCTTTGGACTGGTTTCGCCGGTACGTACTCTTTCGCCTGCGCTGTTTGCTGAAGCTTCGATGCCTGCCGGCGCCAAGTTGCCGCTTGAACCGGCTGGGGGTGAGCTCGGCGTGTACCTGGTATCCGGCTTGATCAGCATTGGCGCGACGGAGCTATCGCGGCCCGGCATGGCGGTTTTGGCGGCGGCACGGTCGCCGGCAACTATAAAAGCGATAAAAGACAGCCGCGTGGTACTCATAGGCGGGGAAAGTCTGGGAAAGCGTTACATGTGGTGGAATTTTGTATCATCCACGGTGAGCTGCATAGAAAAGGCGAAAGAGGCGTGGAGGAACGGGCTCATGGGCGAGGTGCCCGGTGAGTCTGATCGTGCGCCGCTGCCTGAATCGGATTCTTATTCGACCATGAAACAGTAGCCGATTGTGCCCGGCGGCCGGCGCCGCCCTTGCGGACCTCGCGGCCCACGAGGATAATAGCTTTAGCATCTGCAAGTGGAGGCTCCTGACATGGGCGGTTTTTTCGGCGTTGTCTCGAAAGCTGACTGCGTGGGCGATTTGTTTTTCGGAACCGACTATCATTCACATCTGGGTACCATGCGCGGCGGCCTTGCCGTGTTAAACGCCGGCGGCTACACAAGGTTCATCCACGACATCACCAACGCCCAGTTCAGATCCAAGTTTGACGACGACATCGGCCGCATGAAAGGCGCGAGCGGCATCGGTGTGATCAGCGATTATGAAGATCAGCCGGTGCTTGTCGGTTCGCACCTGGGCACGTATGCCATCGCCACCGTCGGTGTGATCCAGAATGCGGAAGTTCTTCTCGAGAGGGCCTACAAGAAGCGGTCAATCCATTTTGCCGAAATGGCGAGAAATGAAGTAAATCCGACCGAGCTGGTGGCGACGCTCATCAATGAAGAGGATTCCTTTGCTGCCGGCATCAGGCACGCACAGGAGGCCATAGAGGGCTCGTGCTCCATCCTTATCCTTTCCAAGGAGGGTGTCTACGCCGCACGCGACCGGTACGGCCGGACGCCGATAGTCATCGGCAGAAAGCCCGACGGGAGCCTTGCAGCGGCCTCCGAAACCTGCTCGTTTCCAAATCTCGATTATGAGATCGACCGTTATCTTGGCCCCGGTGAAATCGTCCTGATGCGTACGGACGGCATCGAGACGTTACAGCCGCCCGGTGAAAACATGCAGATTTGCTCTTTTCTCTGGGTGTACTACGGATATCCCTCCTCGTCCTACGAAGGTATCAACGTTGAGGATGTGAGAAACCGCTGCGGCGCCGCGCTCGCATTACACGACGAGCAGGAAATAGACCTTGTCGCCGGCATACCGGATTCGGGAACCGCCCACGCGATCGGGTATGCAATCAAGGCGGGCGTGCCGTATAAGCGGCCGTTTGTCAAATACACTCCCACCTGGCCCCGGAGCTTCATGCCTCAGAATCAGGAGATCCGTGACTTGGTGGCGCGAATGAAACTCATACCTATCCGCGAGCTTATCCAGGGCATGCGCATTCTGTTCTGTGAAGATTCGATCGTGCGCGGCACGCAGTTGAAGGATATCGTCAGGAGAGTGTTCGAGGCCGGTGCGCGGGAGGTACACATGCGGCCGGCGTGTCCGCCGCTGGTGTACGGATGCAAGTACTTGAATTTTTCCAGGTCCCGATCGGTCCTCGATCTCGCGACAAGGACGGCAATCGCGGACCTGGGACGCGACGATACGGACTTGAGCAAGTATGCCAACCCGGACAGCGAAGAATATGCCGCAATGGTAGAGAACATACGCAGCCGGCTCACCCTCACCACTCTTCGCTACCAGAGGCTTGAAGACCTCGTGGCATCAATTGGATTGCCGAAGAAGAAGCTATGTACCTATTGCTGGGACGGCCGCGAAGGCTCGTGACGGCGGAACGGCCAAAGCCTCGCTGTATACTTGCAGCGGCGGCCATTATTTTTCTTGTTCAGGCGGTATCGGCATTCTCACAATCCCAACAGCCCGTCATACTCGTCCACGGTTTTGGCGGCTGGGGCCGGGCAGATGTGCCTGGATTCTACTACTGGGGCGGCCTTACCGATCTGGAAGGAGAGCTCCGGAAGCAGGGGTATTGTGTCCATACCGCGGCGATCGGTCTTTTTTCCAGCAACTGGGACCGGGCCTGCGAGCTGTACGCTTTTATTAAAGGAGGACGGGTCGACTACGGCGAACACCACGCCGCGCTCTTCGAACACGAACGTTACGGAGAAACCTATCCGGGGGTCTATCCCGAGTGGGATAAAGACCATCCTGTACACTTAGTTGGGCACTCAATGGGCGGCCAGACGGCGCGGCTGCTCGCTTTTCTTATAAGACACGGGGATCCTATGGAACGGAGTGTATCCGGGAATGATTGCCACCCGTTGTTTGAATCGGGCGGACAGTGGATCAGGAGCATTACCACCCTTTCCACTCCTCACAACGGCACTACCTTGATAAACGACATCGCGCTCATTGACGGGATCATCAAGGCGGCAATGGTCGCCATGGCCACCGTGGTCGAGAGCGAGCTGTTTCCGGATTTTGATCTGAAATTGGGCCAGTGGGGAATAATGCGTTATCCCGACGAGTCGCTCTCCAGTTATTTCAGAAGGCTCAGGGAGAGCAACATCTGGTCTGAGGATGAGCGTGATTTTTCGCTGTGGGATACTTCTGTTGAAGGCGCGGCCCAACTCAACGAACGAACGCCGGCCGATCCGGAAATCTACTATTTTTCCTACGCAAACGAGGAAACGAGAACCGGTCCGTTTATGGGGTACCAGATACCGGAAATCGGCATGCTCGCTGCCTTTGTGCCCGGGGCGTTTTTCCTTGGCTCGTATATTGAAGACGGCACGTACAAGACGGACGAATCCTGGTGGTCCAACGACGGCGTGGTCAATACGATCTCGATGAAGGCGCCGTTTCTCGGCTCGAAAGACAGGGTTGTGGATTTTGACGGAGATCCAAA
>JAFGHN010000198.1 GCA_016930115.1 Spirochaetales bacterium
AAAACCGAGCTTGCGAAAACTCTCGCGGACTTCCTTTTCAACGACGAGCGTGCCCTCACCAGGATCGATATGAGCGAATACATGGAAAAACACTCGGTTTCCCGGCTCGTCGGCGCTCCGCCCGGATACGTCGGTTACGATCAGGGAGGGCAACTGACCGAGGTGGTGCGGCGCCGGCCCTATTCGGTGATTCTCTTCGATGAAATCGAGAAAGCGCATCCCGATGTTTTCAATATTCTGCTCCAGCTTCTCGACGAAGGGAGGCTTACCGATGGTCAGGGACGACATGTCGATTTCAGGAATACAATCGTGATTCTCACAAGTAACCTGGGAAGCGACCTCATTCTCCAGACGGAAGATCTCGATTCCATCGAAGGTGATATACGCGGGATGCTGCGGGCGACCTTTAAGCCTGAGTTCTTGAACAGGATCGACGAGATTATTACGTTCAAGCGTCTGGGAAAAGAGCAGATTCTCGATATAGTCGATATCCAGCTTGAAAGGCTGATCGCGCGGCTGGCCGAGCGAAAGATCACCGTCCTTGTCGATGCTGAGGTGAAGCGTCTCCTTGCCGACGTCGGCTACGACCCGGCATTCGGCGCCCGTCCGCTCCGCCGCACCATCATGAGCCTCATTCAAAATCCTCTGGCCAAGCACCTTTTGAGCGGCGATTTTGTTGAAGGCGATACGGTGCAGGCTTCGGTGGAGGGCGAGAAGATCGTCTTTTCAAAGGCGCGCACCTCGAACGCGGAGGCGTAGATGCGCGGGTTTCGTTGACAGGCGGTATGCCGAACGGTATGCTGCCTTGAAAGAAACATGGCAAAAATCTGGCAAAAAAATTACACTTTGAACGCGCTTGTGGAGGAGTTCACGGTCGGGAGCGATTACCTGCTTGACGCGGACCTCGTGGTGGCGGACTGCCTTGGCAGTATCGCCCATGCGCGGATGCTTGAAAAAATCGGGATTCTCACCGCGGCGGAGAGGCAATCCGTCGAGGATGAGCTTAAGGTGATCGCCCGGGAGGGCCAGGACGGCCGTTTCATCATCAAGCGGGAAGAAGAGGACTGCCACACCGCAATCGAAAACAGGCTTACAGAGACCGTGGGTGAGGCGGGGAAAAAAATCCATACCGGAAGGTCGAGGAACGACCAGGTGCTGACCGCGCTGCGGCTGTACGAACGTTCCTTCCTGCTCGAGCTTGCCCGCCGCGGCGTCAAGACGGTTCTTTGCCTTACCGATTTTGCGGCGGAGCACCGAGACCTGCCGATGCCCGGGCTCACCCACATGCGCATCGCCATGCCCTCTTCGGTGGGATTGTGGGCGGGGGCCTTTGCCGAAGAGGTGCTCGGACATTTGAGCCTGCTTCCGGCCATCTATGATCTCGTGGACCAGTGCCCTCTCGGTTCCGCCGCGAGCTACGGCGTACCGCTGCCGCTTGACAGGGAAATGACCGCCGGACTGCTCGGCTTTTCGCGCGTTCAGAACAACGTGCTCTACGCGGCCAATTCGAGGAGCGGGACCGAGGGGTGGATTCTCACCCTCGCCGAACAGCTTGGTGTGACCTTGAGCCGGCTCGCCCAGGACCTCATTCTTTTTTCGATGCCGGAATTCGGCTACTTCAGCCTCCCTGACGAATTGTGTTCCGGTTCGAGCATCATGCCGCAGAAAAAAAATCCGGATGCCCTTGAGCTACTGCGGGCAAAGGCGGTGACTCTCGGCCATGCTGCGGCGGCAGTCCGCGGCTACGTGCACGCGCTTCCATCGGGATATAACCGGGACATACAGGAATCCAAAGAACCTTTCGCAAAAGCGTCGCGTACCATTCTCCTCTGTCTGGAAGTGACTGCCCTGACAATCGAGAATCTGGTGGTCCACCCGCAGGCGCTTGCCGCAGCCTGCAGCCCGGAGATCTTCGCTACGGACGCCGTGATGGACCTCGTTTCACAGGGAATGAGTTTCAGGGATGCTTATCGTCGGGTAGCTGAGCAGATTGAGGAGCTTCCGGTGCGCAATCCTGCGGACTACCTGCAAACAAGGACATCCTCCGGCGCGCCCGGTAACCTGAGACTGGACCTCGCGGTAGACACGGCACGGAAGATGGAAGCCGATTTCGCTGCCAGACGCGCGCGGATCGATGAAGCTTTCGGCAAACTGTGCGGTTTTGTTCCGGCGATTATCTGATTGCCGGCCTGAAGCGGCGCCATTATCTGAAAATACCGAGCAGAAACGAATGTTCCCTGAGCCAGCTATCGCATTCTGCGTAGTCCGGAACGCGGAGGGCAACGTAATTCCAGAATGCCGGCGAATGGTTCATATGGACCTGATGAGCGAGCTCATGGATGATGAGATACCTGCGTTTTTCCGGCGGGAGCAACGCTATTCTGAAATTCAAAGATATAGTGCCCCGGGCGGAGGAACTGCCCCACCGGGCTTTCTGATTGCGGAAAGAGATGCTGTTGATGCTGATCTCCGCGAGCTTTGCCATCGATTCAACTTCGGGCTTTATGTTGCCCACGCAGTAGCGCTTGAGAAACGCCGCCATCTCTTTGATTCGTGTGGCCCTGCTCGTGCTTGCCGTTCGCAGGTTGATGGTCCTGATTTCCGGTACAAGGCGGATCGATCCTTTCCGATCCGGCAGATAGTCAATCGATATCCGGTGGGGGACCCCGGCCAAAGGAATTTCGGCAAGCTCATCAAAATTGCCTCTTTTCTCGAGGGTGCGCTCCACATGGCTGCGGATCCATTTCTGCTTTGCCTTCAAGGCCTCGCGCACCCTCTCTTCGCTTGCGTTTGCCGGGGCGGAGACGGTGACGCGGCCGTCGTGGTGTACGCGGATGTTGATATGCTTTTGCCCCTTCCTCCGTATCACCTCGTAGGCAACAGGGTCCGATGCCGCCGTTGAGGGAAGGGTTTTTTTTGCCATGATGAGCATCTCCGCCGCGGGCGCCGTAACAGAATCCGGTGCGCCGGGTGTTATGAAGAATAAACGCCCGTGAGGGTTGTAGTAAAGATGCGGAGAAAACCAAAGTTACATGGTTTAACTTAAGGCCTGCTTTGAAGTATATTGTTGATTGAGGAGAATAATGTTTTTTCCATTCATGTCACCCACCTTCGGAATTCTCGGGCTGATCTTTCCCCTCATGATGTTTTTTCTGATATTCCGCATTTTACGCGGCATTTTCAGGTCTTCCCATCGGAACATCGAATCACGTATGAGAGGCCTTTCGTTTCCTGAGCCTGATCCGGAGTTCAGCACCATCACCAGATATCCGGCGATACAGCCGCCAACCTCGGAAGGGGAGATCTTCAGGCTTGCGGACGAGATGAAGGGGCGGTTGACGCTTTCGGACATAGTCATCGCCACCAACTTGAGTCTCAAGGAGGCGGAGCGCGTTATAGACTCGATGGTTGACGGCACGCACGTCACCATGGAAGTCAAGGATAACGGACGTGTGGTTTACGAGTTCCCTGAGATCATAGCGAGATACGAAAATCAGGGACCTGACGCCTGAAGAGGTATTTCGGCCTGTCCCGCAGCCTCGATTACTTCCTTTCTTTTTTCCCTGAGACCAGCTTATTCAGCGAATATTCTACAACACCCTCTGCGCCCATGTTGATCAGACGCGGAACTATCTCACGGACGGTGGTTTCGGCCACCACGATTTCCACCGAAAACCAGTCTGAACGGTAGAGTTGGGCGATGGTCGGCGAGGTCAGACTCGGCAACACCGACATGACGTCCTCGATACATTCCTTGGGAACGTTCATCTTGAGACCCACCATGCTCTCCGCTTTCAGCGCGCCGTCGAGAAGCAGTGCGATCTGTTCGATTTTCTGTTTTTTCCACGGGACTTTCATGCTCGACGGGTTGGCTATCAGCTTCGTGTTGCTTTCGAGGAGCGTGTGGATGATTTTCAGGCCGTGGGCCCTGATTGTCGATCCCGTTTCAGTCACCTCCACAATCGCGTCGACCAGTCCCTCGGCGGCTTTAGCCTCCGTCGCGCCCCAGGAAAACTCCACCTCAACCGGTATCTGCCGCTCCGCAAAGTAGCGCTGTGTAAAACGCACAAGCTCCGTGGAAATTCTTTTGCCGGCGCAATCGGCTATGGTCTTCATGTCAGATTCATTTGGAACGGC